>QNAT01000217.1 GCA_003641555.1 Thermotoga sp. | reverse complement strand
GTTTTAGTCTTCGTTTTAAAAAAAGAATAGGACGTTTAAGAGGCATGATTATCTTCTTCAAAATAAACATCACCATAAAGGCATAGAGAACACAAAGAAAAACCTCTAATTTTCATCATTTCTTTGTATCTTTTGTGCCTTTATGGTGTGTGCTACTATCTTCATTCTCATATTCCTCATATGCCCTTATGATCTTTTTGACAAGAGGATGTCTCACCACATCTTCTTCAGAAAAATATACGAATTCTATCCCACTCATTCTTTTAAGGATTTTACTACATTCAACGAGGCCAGATATTCGATCCTTCCCTATATCTATTTGCGTTATATCTCCTGTTACAACGATCCTGGAACCAAAGCCAAGCCGGGTTAGAAACATTTTCATCTGCATATGCGTTGTATTTTGTGCTTCATCAAGGATTATAAAGGAATTATTCAGAGTCCTGCCACGCATATACGCCAGAGGAGCTATTTCTACTATTCTCTTTTCTCGGTATTTCTCAAAGCGATCGGGAGAGATCATGTCAAGTATCGCATCATATAATGGACGGAGGTATGGTTCCACCTTTTCAACAAGATCTCCTGGTAAAAAGCCAAGACTTTCTCCAGCTTCCACTGCAGGACGCGTAAGGATTATACGTTTCACAATCCCTCTCTTAAGATAATTTATCGCCATGGCTACAGCAAGATAGGTCTTCCCCGTACCTGCTGGCCCTATAGCAAAGACAACCTCCTTTTCTCTCATGGCATCTACATATCGTCTTTGCATAATCGTTTTCGGTTTTATACGCTTCCCCGTAAATGTTACCTGAACAATATCACCAGGAGCACTAATAACATCGATATCGTTCTCCGGAGTTGCTCCGTTTTTTCGAGCTCTATCTATAAAATACTCGATACCCATATCATTTAGTTCATAACCTTTCTTAATCGCTTCTTGTAATTCATTAAAGAGATATTCTACTTTCCCTGTTGCTTCTGCTTTTCCCGTCAAAACTATACCGTTTTGAACTGTGGAAACACTAACTCCAAAACAATTTTTTATCTCTCTTAAATTCACATCGTATTTACCAAATAAGGAAAGGAGATCTACTTCTGGATCGAGTTGTACCACTCTTCTCATTCAAGACGCCTTCAATTTTCGTTAGTTTTGAGTTTTATCATTTCATCTTCGGTCAGGATCTTCTCAGCATCTATCAATACAATAAGCCTATCATCTTGTTTTGCAATTCCTTTGAGAAATGTTCTTTTTAATCCCCCAACTACAGATGGGGGTTCTTCGATCTGTTCCTCCGTCAGATTCAAAACTTCTTTCACGCTATCCACTACCATACCTACATCCTTACTCTTGATATTAACCACGATTATTCGTTCTTCTTTCTTATTTTTTTCATTCTCGCCCAGGCCAAATTTCTTCCTCAAACTTATTATAGGAATAACTTCACCTCGCAAGTTTATAACACCTTCCACAAAATCTGGTGTATTTGGTAGTCTTGTAATCTCTTCCATTTCTATTATGCTGGTTATAAGCATAATATCAACAGCATATTCTTCCTTACCTACGATAAAACTGACCACTTTTTTATCAGCCATCTCCCTCTCTCGCCTAAAAAGCGAGCTTTCACCTCCTCAAAATGAGCTGATTGAGCTCTCATTAAACTCGATTATTTTGCACCCCCTACGGGTTTTTCCCTCCCATGGGAGACATACATTATTCTCGTTCGTGGTAGATAGTGTAAAGGATTGTATCTTTTACCATATACCCATAACTCGAAATACAAATGGGGACCAGTTGAACGACCAGTAGAACCTATTCTCCCTATTAGTTGACCTCGTTTTACATATTCTCCTCTTACCACGTTTATTCTTGAAAGATGCCCGTAGGCATTGAGATACTTACCGTTCTTAATCATAACACATAATCCATAGGCTCCGTTACTCCTGGCCAATTGAACGATACCACTCCTGGAAGCAAAGATCGGCATTCCCATTGGAGCTCCTATATCTATACCCCTATGGAATTCCATTCCTTTATGAGTTATAGGATTTATCCTCCATCCAAATCCTGAAGTTATGTACCCGTAGGTAGGCCAAATGAAATGTCCATCCTGGTTTGCTACCGAACAGAAAAGGCTTTCCGGAATAAATATTTTCTGACCAATGTGAAGGATACCATCTACTTTTATACCATTCACTTCGGCAAGTGCATCAATATCGGTGAAATAGGCATGAGCAATATCCCACAACGTATCCCCACGCTTTACTATATGCAGGACACCAGAAGGTTGTGGTATATATAACTTTGCTCCAAGGGGTAAAAGCCAGGGATTCACTTTCGTATTCCAGTCCATTAATATAGGAATACTTACGTTAAATTTCTTTGATATCTTGTAATAATTGTCTCCACTTTTGATTTTATAAACAGATATCTTATACGGTACAGCATATACCACTGTCAACATAACAGATGCCAACAAAAACACGATTAAACCCGATCTTCTAATATGAATCACCTCTTATATTATTATTATATATGTAAACCGCTATGTCAATCCTTTTTTGATCCATCGATCTGTTGCCTTCATTACACTATGTCATCAGGGAGATATTTTGTGGATCAATTTCATCTTACATTGTATATTATACTTCATTTACCAGATCATTTATCTTTTTGGCTATTTCATACGAAGGCAATATGTGATCCGCGTTTCCATCTTCCACCACTGCCTTTGGCATACCGTAAACAACACATGTTTCCCTGGATTCTGCTATCACTTTACCATTGTAAAA
Organism: Thermotoga sp.; assembly: GCA_003641555.1. GTDB lineage: Bacteria > Thermotogota > Thermotogae > B3-G13 > B3-G13 > B3-G13. The sequence goes on along the minus strand of QNAT01000217.1, from coordinate 1,009 downwards.
TTTCACCTTGGCACATCCTTTTGCACCATCTCTTCCCATGCCAGTCATTATCACTGCTACAACCTTTTCTTTTGCTACATCTGCCACAGAACCAAAAAGATAATCAGCCGATGGCCTGTGTCCTGATATCCTTTCCTCCATTTTAACACTTATCATCAAATTTCCTCTATCTTCATATATACCCATTTGTTTATCTCCGGGTGCTATGTACGCCACACCCGATATGAGTTTTTCCCCATTTTCTCCCTCTTTTACTCGTATATTGGATATCTTATTCAACCTATTTGCCAGAGAAGCAGTAAATCCTGGTGGCATATGTTGAACTACCAGGATAGGAGCAGCAATGTTTGCTGGAATACCTGGAATGACAATGTCCAACGCTTTTGGTCCCCCAGTAGATGTCCCTATTGCTACTATTTTTTTCATGCCAATAATACGTGAAGGGCTCTTCTTTACCACTTTAACAGGCCTTGAAACGAGCAGTTTGTTCACATCTACCGCTGATGCCACCCTGATCTTATCTATTATGATGTCTTTCATCCTCCTTATATTCGTGGATATAGAACCCGAGGGTTTGGCAATGAAATCCACAGCTCCACGATTAAGGGCTTCTATAGTGATATCTGCACCTTCCTGCGTAAGGCTGGAAAGCATTATCACAGGGGTGGGTTGTTTTTTCATTATGAGCCTTAACGCATCAAGTCCATTCAATCTGGGCATCTCTACATCTAATGTGACTACGTCTGGCCTCAATTTGACTACTTTTTCTATGGCATGGTAACCATCACTCGCCATATCTACGACTTTAAGATCCTCCTCAGAATTCATTATATCACGAAGTACCATTCTCATAAAGGCGGAATCATCAACTATTAGAACCCTTATCTCTTTTTTCAATATCACTCCTCCTGTATGCAAAAGATAAGCCCAACAGTATCAAAAAGATCACAGCAAATATCCATAAGATCGTCTTAGGATTCCAATTCTGGAATACGTATTTACCAAATAC
>QNAT01000216.1 GCA_003641555.1 Thermotoga sp. | reverse complement strand
GATATGATATAATATATATGTAAATCCGAATAATTCCAACATTAGCCACGAAATTACACGAATGAACACGAAGTTTAAAATGTTAGATGATAAATGTTGAATGTTAGATTAAATCCGTAGGGACAAGACTTTAGTCTTGTCCGATTTGCCGTAGGCAAATAACGTTATGGAACGAAGTTCCATCGGACAGGTCTTTAGACCTGTCCCTACGAGTGTGATATGAGAGTGAAACGAGTGTATATGTGGAGGGATCACAAAGTGAATGAGTTGATGTTATTAGCCCAAAGAATAGAAGATGCACCACTCACGATGAAAAATAAAGTTTTTTTTGTAAATAGGGAAAGAGAATTAGGTATATTGAATAACCTCGCCAGGTTTTCGCCGGGAGGAATATTTGGCGTTGCCAGTGAAACGGGGATGGGGAAAACTACTCTTTTCAACCTCTTCGGTACAGCAGGTAATAAGAATAAGAAATTCATAATTTCCATTACAGAAAAGGATTCAAAGAAGAACATAGTAGCAGATTTGATCTATAAATTCGCTTCTCTGTTGGAGAGAGAGAATAAGCTACATGACCTTGCGAGTTCTGCAAAGAGATTTATCATTGAGGAAATAAACTCCGAAACCAGCGTTAGTGTTGGTGGCAATTTCGTGGTTTCGGGGACTCTAACTCGTGGGAAGAGTAAGGCACAAAGGTTTAACATATATTCTCTTAAAGAAAGACTTAAGGAACTTCTTTCCAATGTTCTCGATCTCTACGAACGGTGTGTGATTGTTATCGATGAGATAGATAAGGAGAAAAAAGAAGATGTAGTTGTAATACTCGATTCCTTGAAAGACGTCCTTAATGTCGAGGGTCTTGTTGTGATCTTTGCTTTACCTTTTGTAATATACCGTGAGTATATAAAAGATCGTTTGCACAAAGGGGAATTTGGAAACCTGGAGAATATTTTGAAAGAAATGGTTTTTCTTGAACCTATGACTCAGAGTCAGATCGAAGAGATCATCTGGAAAAGGATAAAGGGGTTCGAGGAATTGGTTGAAGAGGAAGCAGTCAAGACTGCCGCACGGTTTTCCGATGGTAACCCAAGAGAAGCCTTATGGGCTCTGAATAGAGCTATTTTCAGACAAAAGGTGTCTTCATCTTCTACTGTGAAGATCACAAAAACGATGATATTGGATGGCATAAAGGACTTTTCTGAGGAGGCTCTGGCAGAAGCAAAATTGTCAGAGCAGCAATTAAAAGCGGTGAAGAGCTTGAAAGATTACGAAGGCAGTAGGAACGAGATCATAAACTATCTCAAGAGCAACGGTTTTGCCCACTCAACTGCATATGATATTGTTGCCAGGCTGGAAGAGAAAGCGATCTTGATCAGAGGGAAAATGGGATACAGGATCTCTGGAAAATTCTCGTCGGTCTTGTCGGAGTGATCCAATGGGATCCAATAAAATCGGCAGTGCCGGACAAAGATGAGGTAGGAATAATGAGATCGGCTATGGAGTGCTTATCTAATATTTTTACATAAAAGTAAGGGCGTATCAGATACGCCCTTATCTTTCGATTTTAAGTTTAGAATTCTAATGCTGGGGGCATGAATGCCTTGAGTCCTTCTTCTGAAGTAGGAACTACAATGGTATCATCTGCGATCTTCGCTTTCACTACATCTAATTCGTGAAGAACTTCTTTGGGAACAAGCTGTTTGGTATATGTCATCGGGCTTATTCCTATTCCTTCTTCTTTCAAGCCTATTACTCTATGTTCACCTTTGAAAGTCCCCTTATCGGCTGCTTCTATTCCATAATAGACTGCCATATCTACTCTTTTCATGGCACTTGCAAGGACAGAACCAGGGGCAAGATAATCCTGATCCTGGTCAACACCTATGCCAAAATAACCAGAACCTACTCCTTTTTCCTGAGCTGCCTTTATCGTTCCAAGACCGCTGAGACCGGCAGCAGCAAATACGATATCTGCACCTTGTGAAAATTGGGATTCTGTCATAGTTTTGCCCTTAGCTGCATCACCAAAGGAACCTACATATCCCATCAAAACTTCTACGTTTTTATTTTTCCAGGTGTTGTATGCCTTCACACCAGCCCTATAACCGAATTCATAACGTTTAACTGGTGGTATAGGAATGCCTCCTACGTATCCAACCTTGCCTGTTTTGGTCATGGCTGCAGCAAGATAACCAACCAGGAATGCCCCTTCTTGTTCTTTAAATGTAAAAGAAAGAACGTTGGGAGCATCAACAACCCCATCGACGAATATGAACTTAGTGTTCGGATATTCCGGTGCAACCTGTTTCAAAGCATCCTGCATCATGAAACCCACTGCAACTACTACATCTGCTATATCTGCCGCATCCTCGAGATTCGGTACGTAGTCTGCTTGTTCATAAGACTGTACCACACTGCCTACTACTCCTGGCAGTTTCTTAACCCCCATTTGAATTCCTGCCCAGGCACTGTCGTTGAACGATTTGTCACCCAGACCACCTGTGTCCGTCACCATTATGACAGTCAGATCAGCAAAAACGCTTCCCATCACTAACAAGGTGAGCAAGACAAACAGAATACCTGCTTTTTTCATACTTTTCCCTCCTCGAGATTTAGATTGAAATGAGGAATCTACTCCCTCATTTTTTTGATATTAAACTTTTACGCACATCTAAAATTATATCAATTAAAGGTATGAGTGTCAACAATAGAATAATAGCAGCTGGGAAAGTTGTATGAATTGCTTTCCCGCTGGTGATATAAACAGGATAGGAGTAAAGTGTTAAGCATTTTAAAAGCGTATGCTTTCCCATTACTACCCACATTGAAAAGGCAAATCCAGTGATGTAAGAGGAGAGTCGTAAAATAATTGAATTCCTGCAGAGAATAGATATTACTAACATCAGGCACAGGATTATAAATGCCTTTACCCCCCATTCAACTTGTGAGAAAGATATTTCTGGAGCGTGAGAAGAAATATTAAAGTAGGGTAAGAGCCTTTTGAAAATTTCAACGTACAATGATTTTCTATCTTCAGTGGAAAAAGAAGTCAATATGTAATCCGAAGTTCCTCTTGCGATTTCTTTGTCCCCATACATATATATCTTTTTAACCTTCTTAACCATAGATTTCAAGAGATTGTTTACTTCCTTTATTCTGCTTTTATGGTGCATATCGAATGTTTTTAAAGTCCTCAGAGATCTACCGATATCTTCCATATATAACGGCACATTATCATAGGAAAAATAGGTTGAATTTATGTTAGGTTTAATCATAAGTTTTACCTGTTTTCCTCCCTTTACACCTGTTAAAGTTGCAGATTCTAAACCATTGAACCTGCCCAATGTATTGAGTTGAGACAAAGGCAAATTAAACGAACACTTGTATAATTCGTTGTGCTCAGTAGTTAGTAGGGATTTTATATGATTCACTGCCTGCACTACAAAAGAATTCGAAGATCTATAGGCATCATCTTTTAGAATTTCATAGAATTCTGATTGTCTGAATGTTTTATCTCTTTCGAGTTTTAAACTTTGTATATCTTTGTATATTGGGAAGGCGAGCATCAGAAATAATGATATTAGTATAGAAAGAGTGGTAAACATTTTCAGGGATATTTTTCTCGATGAAAATAATTTCTTTAACCATATTATAATTGCGAACACAGCCAGACTAACTACAGTAATCCCATAAAGAGTTACTTCTATGCCTCTTCTCAATATATATGGACTGGTGGAAAAAGATATGAGTTCAACAACGAAAAGGAATAAAAATACATACTTGATCTTTCCTCTTAGTGTTTTTACAAAG
>QNAT01000215.1 GCA_003641555.1 Thermotoga sp. | reverse complement strand
TAGCAAAGGAGATCAAGAGGATAGCAAGGGAGATCAATGTCCCTCTTCAATTGGAAGCATCAGTTCGCACAGGTACGGATGCCGATAGTATGTTTCTGGTGGGATCGGGTGTACCAATAGGAGTGCTATCCATTCCCTTGAGATATATGCATACGAACGTTGAACTCATCGATCTGGATGATGTTAATAACCTCGTCAGATTGCTCTCAGAATACATAAATCGATTGGATAAAACCTATGAGGAGGCATTTCTATGAGTAAAGAGCTGAGAAAACGACTATGCGATGAGATAGGTGTATCAGGGGAGGAATATAGAGTAAGGAAGATAATAAGAGAAGAAATAGAATCGTTCGTGGATGAGATAAAAGTAGATAAACTCGGAAATTTAATAGCCCTTAAAAAGGGGAAGATGAGTGAGAAGAAAGTGCTGTTCTCATCTCATATGGATGAGGTTGGTCTCTTGATAACTGGTATAGAAGACAACGGTCTTTTGCGGTTCACAGCAGTAGGAGGCATAGATCCTAAGGTACTCCTATCGAAAAGGGTTCTGATAGGTAAAGACAATCTTCCGGGTGTTATAGGTTTTATTCCCATCCACTTGCAAAGGGAAAATGAGGTAAAAGTACCGAAGATAAAGGATATGAGAATAGATGTAGGAGCCTCATCCGATAAGGATTTGAAGGGAAAGATCGAAATAGGTGATACAGCAGGTTTTTCTACGAAATACGAGGAAATTGGAAAAATGGCGAAAGGTAAAGCATTCGATGACAGGGCTGGCTGTGCTGTACTGATGGAAGTTATAAAGTCCTTTTCCGGGCAAAGACCTGCATTCGACACCTACTTCACCTTTGTGGTTCAGGAGGAGACAGATTTGAGAGGTAGTGGTGCCGCAGCATATACCGTAAAACCAGATGTTGCATTTGTATTCGAAGGAACAACTGTAGGAGACAATCCCGAATTAGAAGAAAAAAGGTGGTCCACACATCCTGGAGAAGGTCCAGCGATAACTGCATTTCATAGAGATTGGGTAGTTCCAAAATGGCTTTTCGGGTATGTGATAAGAATTGCCGAGAGAGAAGGTATACCATACCAGATCAAGCGTACCACGAAAGGAGGTACGGATGCATATCGTATTGGTACCACTGCAAATGGCATTCCTTCTGCGGTTATATCTATACCATGTAGATACATCCATTCTCCAGTATCTCTTATGAACCTGGATGACTACGCAAACACTGTTAAGCTGGCAAGGGCAATAGCGAATGCAGAAGAAGAAATAAACATGGGAAGGGAGGAGATACAATGGCGGAGATAAAACGTATAGGTATACTGACGAGTGGTGGAGATTCTCCGGGTATGAATGCAGCAATAAGAAGTGCGGTTAGAGTTGCACTTAAAAAGGGGATTGAACCATATGGCATATACAAAGGTTTCGCCGGATTGCTCGATGATAACATGAAGTTATTTAATTCGAGAGATGTTTCAGATATCATGCAGCGTGGTGGTACGATCCTCGAAACCGCCAGGTGTGAAGAATTTAAAATGGATAGAGGCCAGAAAGAAGCCGTTAAGGTGGTAAAAAGGCGGGGTCTTGATGGTATTATCGTAATAGGAGGTAATGGCAGTTTTGCAGGAGCACTTGCCCTTTCAGGTTATGATATTCCTACCATAGGTATCCCTGGAACAATAGACAACGATATCGCCGGGACAGATATGTGCATAGGTGTCGATACTGTGTTAAATACAGTAGTAGAAGCCATAGGCAGGATAAAAGATACGGCTTCGTCTCTCGAAAGGGCATTTATAGTTGAGACTATGGGTAGAGAATCTGGATATATTGCTCTGATCTCAGGTCTGGTAAGTGGGGCGGAGGCGATAATAATACCTGAAATCCCTGTAGATGAGGAATTTTATGATAAGATGGCAGATAAGCTGTTAGAAGGGAAAAAGCAAGGGAAAAAGCACTGCATAATCGTTGTTGCCGAAGGAGCTGCGAGTGCATATACTGTGGCGAGATACCTGGAAAATAAAACTGGTTATGAAATGAGGGTAACCGTTTTGGGGCATCTCCAGAGAGGGGGCAGTCCCACGGCATACGATCGATTGATAGCGAGTAGGTTCGGGGCAGATGCTGTAGAAGCACTGGTAGATGGATACAATGCACATATGATAGGGATTCAGGGGAATAAAATAGTAAGATTGCCGCTCGAAAAGGTAGTGAAGAATTCAAAGGGGGTCAATCTTGAACTCTACGAATTGGCGATGGAGCTGATATGAAAAAGACGAAGATCGTTTGTACACTCGGGCCAGCTTCGAAGGATATTCACATATTAGAAAATATGTTGAAAAGCGGGATGAACGTTGCCAGGCTCAACATGTCTCATGGTACGTTAGATTGGCACAGGGAAATGATAGAAAAGGTAAGAGCCGCGAGTAAAAATGTAGATATTCCTGTTGCAATAATGGTTGATCTAAAAGGACCTGAAATACGCACAGGTAAATTGAAGAAGGAAAGTGTAGAACTAAAAACAGGAGAAACACTGAAGTTAACCACCGAAAATGTATTGGGAGATGAACATGTCTTATCCATCTCTTATACCAACCTGCCCTCTGAGGTGAAAAGTGGAGATAAGATTCTGTTGAACGACGGTGCAGTGGGATTGGAGGTCATTTCTACTACTTCTAATGCGATAGAGACGAAGATAAAATTTGGAGGGGTTATTACAAATGAGAGAGGGGTGAACGTACCCGGGGTATCGTTGGGATTACCCGCGATATCCGATATAGATAAGAATGCAGTCGAATTGGCGGTCGAAGAGAACGTGGATTTCATTGCCATGTCTTTTGTCAGAAGTCCTTCCGATGTATCGGAATTAAAGGGATATATTAAGCAATTAGGGGGAGATATAGATATAATAGCGAAGATAGAAACTCAAAAAGGATTGGAAAATTTAGGGGAGATATTGAAAACAAGCGAAGGCGTTATGGTGGCAAGAGGAGATTTAGGAGTAGAAATAGCGTTAGAAAAGGTTCCAACGGCACAGAAATATATAATTCAACGGGCAAATGCCCTTTCTAAACCCGTTATAACCGCAACGCAGATGTTAGAATCCATGATAGAAAACCCACGTCCAACGAGGGCAGAAGTAACTGATATAGCCAATGCTATCTTTGATGGAACAGATGCGGTAATGTTATCCGGTGAGACTGCTAAGGGAAAATACCCTGTAGAATGTGTTGAAACTATGTCCATAATATCTTTAGAGGCAGAAGAACACCTGGCAGCTCTTGGAGTGCAAACAACTCCATATCTATCAAACAGCATTGAAGATGTCATATCATCAGCCTGTGTTAATGTAGCCGAAGATCTGGGAGCGAATGCCATAATAACGAGTACTAAAAGTGGAAGCACTGCAAGGAGAGTTTCCAGGTATAGGCCAAAAGTTTCTATAATAGCAACTACATCTTCAGAGAAAACCTTTAGAAGACTGTTGGTAGTTTGGGGTGTAGAACCAATAAAAGTCGAACGCGTAACGAGCACGGACGAGGTGATATCTACATCTATCAAGATAGCCAGGAGAAAAGGATATATAAAAGAAGGGGACACAGTGGTAATAACCGCGGGAATACCGATAGATACAATCGGAACTACCAATATGATAAAGGTTTCGAAAATATAAAAAGTAAGTGAGGTGTAAATACAAGTGCTGTTGTTCAGAAGACCAAAGGGAACAAGTGATATCTACGGCACGAATATGCTTAAAACGAAACACATAGAAGAGATTTTGAAAGAGATGATGCTCAACTGGGGGTATTCGGAGATCC
>QNAT01000214.1 GCA_003641555.1 Thermotoga sp. | reverse complement strand
GCTTCAAACTACCTGTACAGATCTTCTTAGTTACTACATCATTGAAATGTGGGAAATCATCATCAGTTGTACCCTGCAAAGCATACTTCATTACCTTTTTCCATATAGTGGCAGCTACTCTCCCTCCCGTCATGCCATCTCCAGTGTAGAATTATCATCATTTCCAATGAATACAGTACATACCAGATGTGGAGAATATCCTATAAACCAGGCATTCGTATAATTATCCGTTGTGCCAGTCTTACCAGCTATATATTTTCTCCCTTTTATCTGTGCCCTAATAGCTGTTCCACACATTATAACCTGCTTTAATATTTTGGACATGAGATAAGTAACATCTATACGTTTCCTTTTATCATTGTCTAAATATCCTTTAGGAAAGGATGATAAGCATATATTACTTTTCCAAATCTATCTTCCACTCTTAAGACAGAAATAGGTTCATAATAAGCACCTCCATTGGCTAACATAGCATAAGCTGCTGCTACTTACAGGGGTGTTAGAGAAGACGATCCCAGAGCTGAGGAGAGATCATAATTCAAAGTGTCAGATATGTGGAATCGTGTTCGTATAAAATTAAGGACATTTGAAATTCCAAGTTTTTGAAACAAATTTATAGAAGGAACATTTACGGAGTAGATAAGTGCTTCCTGAAGAGGGATGTATTTACTGAAGGTCTTATCGTAATTCTGTGGTTTTCCAACCCTTAAAATCTATGGGATAATTCAATAAGATCGGATCTGATGTGTAACCTTTTAATAGCGCGTAGGTATAGTAAAATGGTTTGAAAGCCGATCTCATTTGTCTCTTAGCCTGTGTTACTCTATTGAACTGATTTTCCGAGAATGACTTCCCACCTACCATAGCTTTTATATATCCGGTATTTGGGTCTAAAACGCATATACCTTCCTGCCTGCCAGAATCACTCAATGCCTTTTGATACTGTCTTCGATTTATCAATCCGTTTTCCAATAACAGGTCTAATACCTTCTTCTGACGTTCAAAAGCGAGATTCATGTTGACGAATGGGGAATACTTTGAAGGAGATCCTATTATTCCTGCTAACAAAGCACTTTGAGCCAAATCCAGTTCCCTGGGAGATACGCCAAAGTAAATAAAGTTTGCAATCCCACCCCATAACAATTGGCGCCCAGATATATATAATTTATATAATATTGAAATATCTCTCTAATATTTCATCCTTGTACATGGCATCGCTGCCATTCTTCGAACCACTTAATGCTGATCTGCCACCTTCCAAGAAACGGTCACGCCACTTGTAATATTGCGATTGACTGATCTTGTGTTCTCTACAGATGTCTGCTACCTTCCTTTCCCCTTTCAAACCTTCTAAAACAATAGCCATCTTTTCTTCAGCTGACCATTTTCTTCCTTTCATGAACCTTCACCTCCATCTTTACTCTATCACTATCTCTAAGGTGTGTCCACTCTTCATGGTAGCAGTATAGTTATCCCCTCTTTACTTTTCTTCCATTATATGAGAATAACTAACTTTTTTCACCTCCTGTTTGGAGTACTTTTTTATATGATGCAATGATTCGATTTCGAGTACTTTTTTCGTGATGCAATTCGTTACCTTGACAATTCATCCCTTTTCCAATACAATATGAAGGTAAGTGGAAGCAGGCGTAGCTTCAATGGTAGAGCGCTGCCTTGGTAAGGCAGAGGTTATGGGTTCAATCCCCATCGCCTGCTCTTTATGGATTAGGAGTAGATAATGTGAAGAGCATCAAGCAAATCCTGGAAGACATAGAGGATAAAAGACTGTCCACCTATGCTTTTCATTCGAAAAACGCTAATAGGCCTGCCCCGATAAGCCCGGACGATATAAGGCTTGATTTTCAGCGTGACAGAGATAGGATAATACACTCTAAAGCATTCAGAAGGTTGAGTCATAAGACACAAGTATTTATCTCGCCAGAAGGGGACCATTACAGGACTCGATTAACCCATACCCTGGAAGTCGCTCAGATCGCTCGTACCATTGCGAGATCGCTTAGATTGAATGAAGATTTAGTCGAAGCGATCAGCCTGGGACACGATGTAGGGCATACTCCGTTTGGCCATATTGGTGAAGGAATATTAGATGCTATATACAAAGAGCGTGGTTTGAAGTGTGGATTCAGGCATTACATACAAAGTGTACGTGTTCTCACCCGTCTTGAGAAAGGTGGAAAAGGGTTAAATCTTACATACCAGGTTGTAGAAGGGGTATTAAAACACAGCAAGGGGCAGGTGGATGTGCATCAGGCCTTTGAAGGAAAAGACATATCGACTTTAGAAGGAAGAGTAGTGAGGATATCGGACAGCATCGCATATATAAATCACGATATAGATGATGCTATAAGGGGCAATATAATATCTCAGGCAGATCTTCCCGAAGAGGCGGTGACGATATTGGGTAAAACACATGGGGAGAGAATAGGTACGATCGTTATGGATATCGTGGAGAATAGTTATGATAAGCCCGATATATCTATTCATGATGAGGTAATAGATGCCATAGAATCACTTCGAGCTTTCTTATACGAGCGTGTTTATGTAGATCCCAGGGTAAAAGGAGAATCTAACAAAATAGAATTCGTAATAAGAACTCTTTTCGATCATTATCTTACCCACCCGGGAGAAAATCCGCTGTATAAAACGAATATAGATAATGTGAAAGACGAGAAGAAACTTGTGATCATGGTTGGAGACCACATAGCTGGTATGACTGACAGGTATGCGCTACGCTGTTTTGATGAACTTTATGTACCCAAACCCTGGATGTCGTAGGAGAGTGAAATAATATGCAAAAAATGGAGATCAAAGTATCGCCTGATAAACTCGGGGCTTATTTAATACTCCATCTCGATGAAGGGGAAAAGCTGACCGAAAAAGCGATATATGATGCTTTGAAAGAGGCTGGTATAACTTATGGTGTAAAGGAAGAAGTGGTATCCACTGTGGTTAATACAGGTATAAATGATGAATCCTACCTGGTGGCTGAGGGAGTTGCTCCTACCCCTCCTGTTGATGGAAAGGTAGTATACAAATTCAAGATTCAGAGAGATGTGAAGGATATCCTTGAAAAAATCGGTGAAGAAGATAAAGTAGATTTTCGAAGTTTAAGCCCTCTTGTAACCTGTAAAAAGGGAGACGTATTAGCTGAGTTGATACCTCCCAAAGAGGGTAGAAGTGGTATGGATGTGTATGGTAGCGAAATTCCTCCTAAAAAGGGGAAGATCCCTACAGTGCATCTTGGAAGAAATGTTCAGATGAGTGAAAATGAATTGAAGGTCATATCGACTGCGAATGGCATTCCCAGGTTTTTGGATGGGGAAAAGATAGCCGTCGAAGAACTCTTCCTGATAAAAGGCAATGTAGATTATTCAACAGGTAACGTAGATTTCGATGGAGATGTACACATAACAGGCGATGTAAAGCCCGAATTCGTGGTAAAAGCCAGTGGAAACATCTTAATAGATGGCATCATAGATGGAGCTACAGTTATTAGTGGGGGAGATATAACAGTTATGGGGATAAAAGGGAGAGATAAAGGTATCGTTAAGAGTAAAGGAAGCATAAGAGCACATTACATCGAAAGTGCTCTCATAGAGGCGGATAAAGACGTTATAGTCAATGGGTCTATCATAAATAGTTCTGTAAAGTGTAAATCCTCTTTTCAGGCAATAGGTAGGATGGGAGATATAAAAGGAGGAGTAATAGAAGCAGGAGATGAGGTTATAGCAACACGTATAGGTTCTGAGATCGGTGTAAAAACAGAGATTATGGTTGGTGTTCATCCAGAATTAAAAGAGCAATTAACG
>QNAT01000213.1 GCA_003641555.1 Thermotoga sp. | reverse complement strand
GTGTTAGGATATATGAAATATGCAAACGCACGTCTTGTCGATCTTCCTACCCTTCCTCTTATCTGATAAAGCTGTGCGATACCAAAGTTTTGAGCATTATCTACTATCAGAGTATTTGCATTTGGAATATCTAATCCATTCTCTATTATGGTAGTTGCTACCAGTATATCTATATTACCTCTGTAGAATTCATCCATGATCCTCTCCAGATCCAATTTCTTCATTCTTCCATGTACACATTCCACTCTCGCCTGTGAGACAAGGGATCTGATATGCGCTGCTACCTCTTCTATATCATTTATGCGATTGTAAAGGTAAAATACCTGCCCTCCCCTGTTGATCTCCCTCATTATGGCTGTCCTTATAATTTTATCTGAATTCTTCAATATGAAAGTCTCGATTGGTAGTCTTCCTATAGGAGGTTGACGTATGATCGATATGTCCCTTATGCCATTTAGAGACATATAAAGTGTTCGTGGAATGGGCGTTGCCGTAAGGGTCAAAACATCGATACTCTCTCTTAAGAATTTCATCTTTTCCTTCTGTCTTACTCCGAATCTCTGTTCTTCATCCACTATCAGAAGACCTAAGTCCGCAAAATCCAATCCAGTTGTTAATATCTTTTGAGTTCCTATAAGAATATCTATCTTTCCTGCTCTTATCCCATCTTTTATCCTCCTGACCTCGGTAGGCCTTTGCATCCTCGTAAGGAGAGCCACTTCGATGCCAAATTGCTTTATCCTTTCTTCAAAGACCTCGTAATGTTGGTGAGCAAGAAGAGTCGTAGGAGCCATAACCACGACTTGTTTCCCATGCATCACAGCCCTGAATGCCGCTCTCAATGCCACTTCAGTTTTACCGTATCCCACATCACCACAGATCAATCTATCCATAGGCCTTGATGACCGCATATCTTCTTTTACATCTTCTATTGCCTCGAGTTGGTCTTCGGTTTCTATGTATGGAAAGGTCTTATCAAAATCCTCGAACACCTTATCTTCAGAATCGTAGGAAAATCCTTTTGTTATCTCTCTCTTTGCGTACAATTTTACGAGTGCACGAATATCCCTTTCTATAGCTTCGCTGATCTTTTTCTTTTTTCGCTGCCATGACTTAGATCTCAAGGAAGTGATGCTCGGTTCCCCTTCGCCAATGTACTTTTGAACTCTATCGAGTCTTTCTATAGGGACATATACTTTACCATCTGCATACTCTATCACGCAGTACTCCTTTATCCCAAGGATATTCTCAATGGTTTCAAAGTCTTTGAATCTCCCGATCCCAAAATCCTTATGAACGACGAATTCCCCTCTCTTTAGATCTTCGTTCAATTCGAGGACATTCATTCCTTTCCCAAATCTTGTGGGTGTTTTCTCCCTTATACCTGCCCGCTTCACTCCTGGTAAAGAAATGAGATACAGATCGCCAAATCTAACAGAATTCGGCAATTCTCCCACTATACAGTTAACCTGTTCAAAATTTCTGAGTTCTTTTATCCGATCTTTTCCATCATTTGAGATGAGAAAAACGGAGCCTTTAAGGTTTCCAACAAAGGTTTTCAAGGAAGAAGGACTAACATCTATCTGCTTTATTTCCGATAGAGGCCTTCCATTTTTGTATTTTGAGAGATAAATCACTTTCTTCTGCATAAAAATGGTTTCGATCGGAAAAGTGAAGTATCTCAGATACAGATGATCTACGATGAGATCGGAATAGATCTCTTTCAGATTCTCTATAGCTCCTGCAAAGTATTTTTTCAATTCATCTGGTTCATCTACGATTAACAAAACGGATGCGTTGGATGGAGTATACGATAGAGCATTGAAACGCTTTTTATACATGAGGCAATTGAAAGCCTCTATGTTTTCGAATCTTATACCAGAGGTGGCAAATTCTCGTAATTTCGCGAGCCCTTCGATCTCATCGAATCCCCTGGATAACTCATTCAAGTTATTCTGCAAGGTTCCAAAAGTAGCTTTATTCTTCACGAATTCATCAAAAGGACAAACATCTACTTCCTCCTTCTTTTCAACAGATATTTGCGTTTTAGGATCAAAAAGACGTATATCATCGACCCGATCGCCGAAGAATTCCAGTCTTATGGGGACGGCATATGTTGGGCTGTAGAGATCGAGTATTCCTCCTCTTACAGCGAATTGACCATATTCTCTCACGGTATCGACTCTTTCATATCCAACGGATAAGAGAATATTTGTGAGCTTTGCAAGTCTCCACTCATCATTTCTCTTTATATGGAAAGAATGTTCGGCAAAATCCACTGGTGGCATAGTGCTTCGCAGTATTCCTTCAACAGAAGCAACGATCAAGAGATTGGAAGGATAAGATAAAGAACGATTTAATGTGTTGAGTCTCACAGCCTTTTCGGTAACCGATGGAGAAAGAGGTTCGAACGGCAGTACATCGTAATTAAGCAGCTTTGCCAGTTGTTCTTCTCTTAAAAATGTCTTGAAATATGAATAGAATTTGTTTACCTTCTTTGCATTTGAAACTACAAAAAATACTCGTAGATTTTCCTTTAGGCAGGAGAGTGTTAAGAGGATCTTCTCCACATCATTTTTAGCAAAGATCGAATCTCCGTTTCCGATCTTCTCTTCCTTCAAGACCTTCTTCACGAATGTATTTACAACTCTTTCTAAGAGTATAGATTTATCCATCTGACCCTTATGATACTTAGAATTATACAAGGTACCTTGAGCGAAAAGTCCTCTTTCTGGACGATTCTTGAATCAGTTAAAATTGCTTTAGTATTGGTCTCTAAATCCATATCTACAAATTCCCTTCGAGTTCCTCAACGCTGATTTTATCTTGTCGTAGGATGGACTTCAAAGTTTCAGGTTTCAGGTCTTTGTTACAGATAGGTACAGTCACTAACAAATTCCCTTTCTTAGTTTGCAAATGGCTTCCTTTGCTTCTGATGTTTATGAAGTCCAATCTTTGCAAAGTTTTTACAACCGCTGTAGGTTTTAAAGAAGGTAATCTATGCATAGGCATGAACTTGAAGGTCAATTTTCATCTTGAAAGTCTCTATGATGTCCTCGGGCATCATGTTTATCGAGTTTTCCCTTTCGGGGACAGAGCGTATTAGAGGTAATTTGCTTTCTATCGCAGTTTCTATATATAGAGTAACGGCTTCCATAAGATTGAGTTTGGCTTCTTCTATGGTTTCCCCTTGAGATGCCACGTCGAGTTCTAAACATATAGAACTGTAACCCTCATTTTCTTTAATTACGATTCCTGTGAATACAAATATGGGTTTTTCCAAAACTCTCAACTCCTATTTATCCCTTTAATGTATGAGATTTCTCTTTTCTTCGTTGGTGCACCATATAACTCATTGATGTCCTCCATTTCCTCCTTTGATACAGAAGATATAGAGTCAAGAAAGTTCTTCAGTTTTTCTTCCTCTACGACTTCCTTTATTGCCTCTTTCACGATCTTTTTAAATTTCTCTTTATTCATAGCAATTTGCATGATCTATCATTTCCTCAATTCATTCTATCATTACAGGTGCTCATCATTATAACACAGCCCAGCATTCCGAACACTTCATTTGCTCATTTTTATCCTCGATTTAATTATATCATAGGCATTCTGCTCTCATCCGCGAATTATCACGATGTGAAATGTCAATCCATTTTTGATCCACCAATTTATGTTCATTTCTTTTGTCTTGATACAAGTCAAACGAAACAGAGAAAAAATCAAAACCTCAATGGAACACTTTCATCTTACACTATGCATTCCCGTAACCGTAGGGACACATGACTTTAGTCTTGTCCGATGGAACGAAGTTCCATAACGTCATTCACC
>QNAT01000212.1 GCA_003641555.1 Thermotoga sp. | reverse complement strand
TTTACTACATTTGATTTGGAAATTCTCCCGATTTCCCATTCGTAAATGGTCTCAAGGTCAATTCCCTTCGCATCGCTCTTAAATACGTACTTCACATCTACATCCTCTGGCGAAATCGGTTTGCCACATGCTGCCGAGATCAAACCATATATCGTAGAATATGGAGGTACTGGAAGCGTTGGTTGATATCCGTAAACGAATATAGGGTATCTGAAAGATGATGTCCAGCTCGTGATCTTTATCCTGTAAAAAGAAATAATTTTATCCATGGTCACACAACAAGATCATCGAGGATTCGAGCAAATTCATTGACAATATTGTTAATAGAACCACGCCTGACCTGGATCCTTCTTCCATTGACATCCCATTTCAAGCTGGCAAATTCATCCATTGCCTTGTTCATTTCATCCATAAAACCTTCTCGTTTTCCAATATAGATGTCCGAAAGAATTATATCTTTATAATCTTCTATTACCTGAGAAAGAGCACTGAAATTTATCCCTTTCTCATCAGCGATATTCATAAATATATGATTACCACCTTCGATTACAGCAAGAACAAGGAACTTCGGAGAAACATCTGTTAGGTGCTCGGTCAATTTTGCTCCACCTGATAGATAAGGTAGAGCAAGGATCACGTCTTTTATTCTTTTCTTTCTCGTATCGGCAGGCATTTCCCAAAATCTTTCCATCTCATTATACTCCAGGTGCATTTCTTTCGCTCTTTTAATGAGTTTTGGGGACATGTTCTTATATCCAGTTTTTTCTATCTCGTGAAATCTACCCACCGAATCGATATCTAAGGAAAAGATCCCTTTAAAAACGGTTGAATAAAATTGATGTTCATAGGGAACAGGATCCCCTTCCTTTTGCCTTGCCATTACGCCGAAATCATTTGTAGGATTGGAGGGATGAATCGAGAGCAATGGAGAATTTTTTAAGGGAGAAATACGAGTAACGGTAACATTTACTCTCTTCGTCTTTCCATTTTCTTCAATTTCTTCTTTTGCCGCTCTCATATAACCGAATATATCATCGTCGTCATATTCAATGGGATCTGCAGAAGTGTAGGCAACCTTTGCTACCCTCTCTATGGGAGAAAG
This sequence comes from Thermotoga sp., assembly GCA_003641555.1. Taxonomy (GTDB): domain Bacteria; phylum Thermotogota; class Thermotogae; order B3-G13; family B3-G13; genus B3-G13. Next base: position 2,756 of record QNAT01000212.1, on the reverse strand, counting down.
TCTCCACCCAAACCTTTGAGCAAGCGTATCCCTCCACCAATATCTCACTGCTTGGCCAGATACATAAGGATAGAGATCTCTACCTTTTTTCACCGTTTTAACCTTTACAACATTATCAGTCCTCTCTCCCACATCTGCACCTGCATTATTCAATGCAGACCATGGGGCATCGATTAACAAAAAGCCATTTACGGTTTTACCCATGTTTATACCTCCTTACTTTCTTCTATTTCTTCCACTACTTCTTTCCTTTCCTTCAAATAATCTGCCAGTCTTTCATAAATTCTGAACAGTAAAATATCTCGTGTTTCCTTCCACCAGGATCCGTCTGGAAATAGATCGTTTAGATATTCATCGATTGTAAATAAAGGAGCTTCCAACCCATTCGCAATCATATCCTTCGTGATCTTCAAGAAAACATTTCTTAAACTTTCGTAGCTCTTAACTGTCTCCAAATCGAAGAGCCTTTTCACATTGTCAGTTTTCCTTATGTAGTCAGCTATCTTGTCTCCAACCTTCTTTAGGACCTCAATCCTCTTTTCTTCCATTCCTCTTACCTCCTTTAAGTAATAAGAAAAAACCTTCCAATCGCTAATGACAGATCTATCTTTGCTATCTATAAAATAATCGATTATGGATCTTCCTTCGAGCAATCTTCTGTAAACCTCGTTGCTTTTCCGCTTATATTCATCTTCTTTCTTAGCAAAGCCTTTGTCTACAATTCGCCTCCAGGAAGGATAATCTATACGCTGTATGTAAACGAGAAAGTTAAACACGCTGTTTGGTAGATAGATTATCTCCATTGGAGGGGGATTTTGCCCGTAATTGGAAAATATGTATGCGGTAATAGATGGATTTTCCTCGGGGAATATATCTTCGCAATCTCTGATCGTTTCTTCTGAGATGTGAAATAGAGCATTTTCCTGATTTTTATACCCATCTTGCAAACATCCGATGTAGTTATTACTCGCAATCTGTTCTTCTAAGTTTTTAATTCCCCTTTTCGCCCAATACCTCATCATTTTTGAGGACATCGAATGAAGAAGCAGAAAACGGTTTCCGACGGAGTATAAAAACAATGGTAAAAATTGAACGGCAAATGTACAAACCGGACAATATCTTTCTCCCGATGATGCTCCAGCGAAAAAGTTAACGAGTTTACCAGAACCAGTTAAAGGAATTTGGTCTCTCTTTCTAATAGGAAGTGCGTCCCTTCTTCCACAAGCAATGCATGTCCCTGAAGTCCCCGGTAAAGAAAATTCTTTCAATAAGCCCATTAAGAAATCTTTTGAAGCCTTTCTTTTATCTTTTTTCGAAGGATTAGAATACGCACTGTTCCCTGTAAAAATGGAATATAAGTTCTTTTTCCATCCTTCGGAAAGATATAAACTTACAATATCATCGATTTTCGCTTCTAATTCTTCCGGAGCTAATGTAGAAAAATCTCTCGCATAATATGCCTCAACAGCGTAAATTCCCGCATCCACGAATGGATTACCCGTTAAGACAAAATAAGATTTCCTTATCCGATCATCTTCGATCATTCTAATCCCTCATCGTTACATAAAGTACCTTTTGTGTTACATCAACGTGATCTACTTTTATGTGACATCGTGTTTCTACAGCCGATATTACCTCTGCCATCATTCCTCTTTATATGCGTAGAGTATATCCGAGAGCAATAGCTTAATCCTTATCGTGTTTCTTTTCACTATCCTGGGATCTCCTATCTTCGTAAGGTTCCCACATACCGAAGCCTTCTGGATTCTTGCTACCAAGGCCTGCTTCATATACCACATTTATAATATCTGGCTCACCTTCAAGGGTAAACACACCTGTCCATCCTTCTATACGCGTGTCTTTGAAGTACACAACCGCACGATTTCTCTTTTCATTGAAGTATAAGGGGGTGATATTCAACGATCCTTTGGGTTTTACCCCATTTATCAATACGTATTTCTTCTCCGCATTCTTTTGAATGAGATCGGGAAATTCCTTTTCATGAGGAGAATAGTAATATGTGAGTTTCCTTTTACCCTCGATCTTTGCTGTGCTGTAAACCGTAACAGGAGATAATGTCTTGATGTTCAGCTTATTGGAGAAAGATAAGTGAGGAAGTACTTCGATCGACTCGATGAAGATCTCTTGCCCCGAGAGAATAGATTTAGGGATGGATACGGCTCTGCTTCCTATATCTTCGATGAGAAAATTCTTAGGGGAAGAAAAATAAAATGAGAATCCATTCTCGAAGTAAAGGGCTTCTTCGACTTTAGAGTTCTTTCTGGTCAAAAACTTGCTGTTAATGTTGAGTTGAGATTTGAGTTCTGCCAATCTTTTCCCGTAGACTCTGCTGCCCTTTTCTAAGATGCGAGAAAAGGTGAAGAGTTTGAAACGCCTATTATTCAGTGTGAAGCCTTCAGTATGAAGAAAATTTGCGATCTCATTTGAAAATGTATTGTAAAGCAATGCCTGCAATACGTAATTGTAATGCATGGGAAGCAACAATCCCTTTTCTTTCGAAATATATTTCATCTTTAATCGCAAATTCACATCACCATACTTAAATTATAATCCTATTTTTATGCAAAATGCAAATTTCTCGAGGCTGTATAATAAAAAGAGTTGATGGAGTGATTGACGAAGGATAAAAAAATCACTCCTCCAAAAAACAAGGAAAGGAGTGAAAAACAAATGAACAATTCCATTGTAGCAGAATTACCTGGGATTGACAGGGGATTCAAGTTGAAAGAGAGGAA
>QNAT01000211.1 GCA_003641555.1 Thermotoga sp. | reverse complement strand
CTCTTGGATATTGCTGATTCAACCTGATTTTCCTCAGTTTTCCAGCTTCCCAAATCTTTAGCGGAGATATCTTCGCTATCACTTTTACGTGCCAACTTCCAAGTTGCTTTTCTACTTTGTCCTGCATTTCCAGCAAAGTTTTGTTGACACCTATGGAGAACCTTCTCATTGAATTAGAAGAGAAAATTAGCAAAGTATGTAGCAATGTGCGGGAAAGAGAAGACTTTGTATCACTACACTCTGACTTTTGAAAAAATGCTGTTGAAATCTTGACAAAACTTTAATGTATTTTGTATAATAAATGTTGTTCCGATAAATGAAACTCGTTTCAATAAATGAAACGAATACTAGAGAAAGGTGAAAGGAGGGTGCTACTTTACCTCTTTGGATATCTTCGACTAAAGAAGGGGGGATTCAGATGAGAAGGTTGGTGCTGGTTTTTTTACTTTTGGCAGTGTTGGGAGGATTCTTAGTGGCACAAGAGGGATTTTTTAAAGCGGAAGAGATCTTTCCATTGGTTGACAGACACGTCCATGCTCCATCCATTCTGGAGCTTCCAAATGGAGATCTTCTTGCCTGCTGGTTCGAAGGAAGCGGTGAGAGGAAAGCTGATGATGTGGCCATAATGGGTGCGAGAAAGCTGAAAGGAGCGAAAAAATGGTCTGAACCCTTTGTCATGGCTGATACTCCTGGATTTCCAGATATAAATCCCGTTATGTTCATAGACACTCAGGGAAGGCTCTGGCTGATGTGGTACACGGTCTTAACGAACCTTTGGGAAAGCTCTCTTCTCAAGTACAGAAACAGCTACAACTACATGATGGAAGAAGGGCCTCCAGAATGGGCATGGCAGGATGTCTTACATGTGCGTTTTGACAGTCTATCTGAGGGAATAAAAGAAAACGATACTTTCGCAAAGACTTTGGAGACGAAGCTCAAATCCTTCATAGATCGATTTTTGAAGGAATACAAAACGTTACCAGGATACACTGAGGAGGAGACGAAGAAACTCGCTGGGGCTTTCGTTCAAGATATACTCGATAAAGTTTGGGGAAAGAAAGCGTGTTTGAAAGAAGGATATCCTCTTCTTCAGAGAATCGGATGGCAAACCGGGAACAGACCTCTGATCGTGGGGCGGAATCGACTCCTCGTTCCTCTTTATTCGGATGGTCTTGAGATATCCATAATAGCCATTTCCGAAGATTGGGGCAAAACCTGGACGTTCAGTGAGCCAATTGTTGGAATTGCAAACATACAACCAGCACTGTTTCTGAAATCGGATGGCACGTTGGTTGCGTACATGAGGAACAACGGCCCGTACCCGAGGTATCTATATGTCAGCGAATCAAAAAAAGATGGAGGAATTACATGGAGTGAGGTCGAGTACACTGACATACCGAATCCAGGTAGCAGAGCCGATGGTATTGTTTTGAACAACGGACACTGGGTGCTGGTGTGCAACGATACAATGGATGGAAGGTACAGACTGACAGTCATGATTTCTGATGATGAAGGAAAAACATGGAAATGGAAGAGAAGCATAGAAAGCTATGATAAAGGTGCAGGTATAAGCGTGGCATATCCCTCTGTTTATCAGGGAAGAGATGGTTTGATACACGTTGTATACAGCTATCACAGTCCTCAAGGAAAAACGATCAAGCACGCTGTCTTCAACGAAGAATGGGTGATGGAGGGCGAGTGAGAAATTTCTCTCTTTTATGAATCCTTTATGAATCTTTTCCTTCGCTGGCTCCCGCCGGCTTTTTGGTTTTTTGGATATAAAAAACAAAAGCCCGGCCAAATGGCTGAGCTGTTTTTCTTGATCGGTAGTGAACGCATTTCTAAATAAGACAATTCTGCTAAATATCTGTGGGAAAGTTGGGGCAATGTAAAGACTTGCTTCAGAACGAAGTTTCCTCGGTGTAGAAAAATGTGTTTGTTCTTTATAAAACATCCTCATTTTCATTTGTTTATTGTTTGGTTATTAAGTATGAAAAAACATGGCCCCAGATATTTCCGAGGTCATTCCATTTAAAAAGAAGTATGAACAAGGTTTCTTTCGTTTGTCTCTCAACTGCTTGTAAATCTACTTTTTATCAAGCTTTACTAACCAATAGTCATAACTTCTATGATTATCGTTCAAATCTCTATTTTCTAAGAAATTTGATGATTATACCGATGGTCGCATAGTTGAATTGTTAATCCTATTCACCTACTTCAGGATATCCATATCCAAACTCTATATCATCAAACCACACTTTTGTATTGGCATGATCACTTACTAACGCAAGAAACTCGGGATACCCGTCTGCATTGATAGGGGCATCTTTCGTCAACAGTTTTCCGTTTACCCATACAGAGAAATTTCTTTCCTTTAGATTCAAATATACCAAAACCTCATACCATTTATATGGTTCATATGACATTTTATTGTCACCAGCGGCTATTATGTATCCCTCATTACTTGTCTTTCCAAAAGACACTCCTCCATAACTCGTTCCCCAACGCGGAAGTACTTTGTAAAATTTGATCACAGCTGATGCTTTGTTTACAACTTTATTTTCAGCGGTCATTACTTTGGCTTTTACCCAAATTTCAGGATGTTCTTTTAACCAGTTTACTGTCCTTTGGTATTCTTCTTTTGATAAACCATGATAGTAATCATATGTTTTTGTTCTATCTGGAGGATAAGGTATTTGCCAGCCTATTACCTGAGACCAACCATTTACACCTAACATGGTTAAAGAATGAGGTGAGGAGTATGCATGGGTATTGTCAACTTTACAATATTCAGTTCCAGCACCATCGTATATTACACCCCAACCAGGTGGGAATTGTCCCGGAGAATACGAATCAAAGTTTTCAGAAAATATTAAATGACTTTGTTTGGGTACAAAAATTATTTGAGCTATTTGAGATGGATCAACATCTACTTTTATGACTTCTCCCGACTTTAAAACTATCTTCACCTCTGCGAACGTAAAAACTGCTGCTATCAATATGAGAAGAAATACAAACTTCCTCATAATAAGTACCCCCTTTGAGTTGGATGTTTTTAAAAACAAATTATGCTCATATTTCGTGAAACCTTATTAAAAAACAAACGTACAACCATTCAACCAAGCATCTTCCGAAATACCCTCAAAAACACGACATCACGTCTTAATCTGGTAGCGGGGGCATGCTACTGCAGGGTTTCGCACGCGTGGGATCAAGGTTTATTTCACCAGACTTTGCTATTTGTCACGGTGAAAGTATTCTGAATATTCATCCAAAGAGATTCTGGCGTCTCTGAGGATTCGCAGTGTTAATCCGATTCCTAAGATTCTTTTTCCATGAACGGGAACGGTTACATACATCCCTTTTGGATGGCGCAAACGATAGTGACTTCCAACGATTCTTATGACAGAAAATCCTTTTGTTTCAAGGAATTTTATCATTTCTTTTCCAGTCACTCTCGGAAGCTTTGGACTCACACAGTCACCTTCCTGATGTCTACAAATGTAACGGTTGGATTATCATTCATGTCTTCTAAACTTGCTTGTATGGCTTCTTTTATGTTTCCCATCAATTCTTCTATTGTTTCGCCTTGAGAGTAGCATCCCGGAATTTCAACTACTTCTCCAACATAAAAGCCATCTTCATCTTTTTCAATTATTACGGTGTATTCTCTCATTTTGTCACCTCCACAGCTTTATTTTAACTTACGATATCTCATATGTATGAGTTGTCTTCTCCTGCCCATATGCATTATGAAGGTTCTCAAGAAATTCTTCTTTCCAGTATGCTCCCTTTCTTGTTGAATTTTATCACCCGTCCAGTTTAGGGGGCATTTCACTCCTTTTTATTCTTTCGTAAAAATAGGG
>QNAT01000210.1 GCA_003641555.1 Thermotoga sp. | reverse complement strand
GAGAAAACACTTTTAATACATTATTTTTCTATTGTTGTGTTTTTTCTCCGTGCCTCAGTGATTTTACCATACAACAAATCGTTTAAAAACTCAGCGTTTTTCTTTATCACTTCTTCGGGTGAATCCAACAAATACTTGTATAACAACTCTATCGTTAAGTAGCCTTTGTATTCCCTGTCTTTTAGTACTTTTATCAGTTTCATCCAATCTATAGCACCTTCTCCAAGGGGAAGATGCTTTTTATCATGTAAGTCATGGTCACTCAAATGCATGTGTATAACATTCGATTTCGATACAAATTCGAAGACATCCTGGTGCGCTTCATAGGCTTCAGTTGTATCGATAGTGGCACCTGCATTTTCTCTACCCACTTCATCTATATATCGCTCGAGCCCATCTGGCGTCTTCCCTTCCCCATTTGGGCCATTCTCTACTCCAATATCTATGCCATATTCTTTGCATTTATCACATAGATAACGCGTGTTATCCAATATCACTGGTTTGAACAATTCATTTTTGTATCTCTCTTCAAATATTGGGGAAGGATGAATTACTATAACCTTCACTTCGAGCATCTTGCCGAGTTTACAGATATCATCTACAAGGGAATGTGTAAATTCAATCATCCCCTCGTAGGGATTGTAAAAGGCAGAGAAGAATACGAGAGGAAAATGAATGGACGCGATTCTCAATCGATCGAGTCTCTTTAAAATCTCTCTCCCAAATCCTTCCTTTACTTCATAGGGGGACTGCGGCATCACCTCCGCATATCCAATGCCGCAGTTCTCTAACAATTTCAGTGCATCTAAGGTGTCCCTCGGAAACAGCCCTGCTGTAGAAAAAGAGACTTTCACGTACTATCACTCTTTTTCAGAGGTCTTTATATCTTCTATCAGCTTGTCAGCCGCTTCATCGAGAGCCTTCGTTGGTGTCTCAACACCTCTTTCTATCTTATCAAGGGCTTCCCAGATAAAACCATCCATATTACCCATAGACTCGAAATGCCAATATGCACTGCCATACTTCAATTGTTCGAATGGTGGCCTGTATTCGGGATGTTCTTTGAGGAAAGATTGCATTTCAGATGAATTCACAGCAGATTTTCTTATCGGTACATATCCTGTCTTCTCAGACCATTTAACAATATTATCAGTGGATACAAGCCATTTTATAAGCTTCCATGTGGCATCATCTTGAGTTTTGTTATGGTGAAATAGAACCAACGTTGCCCCACCGATCGGTATGGCATACTTCTTTATCCTGGGTAGGAATGCTGTACCAAAAGAGAAATTGGTCTTGCCATACCATTTTCCTACCCTTGAGGAAGAACCAAGGTAAAATGCAAGGGTATTGCCAAAAAATTCTTTATCGGCAAGCTGATGAAGCCCCACAGGCATTAATTTCTTATCTATCAAGTCTTTCCACATTTCTGCAACTTCTATGCCTTCAATTCGATTGAACATAGGAGTTAACGTCTCTGGATCGATTATCGAACCCCCATTTGCAAACAACATTGCTTTAAATATCCAGGGGGTGTCTTTCATGTTAATGCCCCATGTGCCTGGAACGTTCTTCACGACTTTCTTTGCGTATTCCATGAGTTCTTGCCAGGTCGTAGGGGGCTCGTTGGGATTCAATCCTGCCTTTTTCAATAGGTCCTTATTGTACAGCATAATCGGTGTACTTATGTTAAAAGGTATGGCACAGATCTTCCCTCTGTACTTCGCATAGTCCCAAACAACGGGATAGAAGTCATCCAGAGGCAGACCATCTTTCGAATAGATGTAATCTGTGACCGTATAATCGCCTTCTCCTCCTGTGAACAACGGTCCGGCGGGGATCAAACCGCCATTTGGTAAAGTTTTACTGGCAATTGCTGCTATTACCTTTTGGGCAGTCCCACTGTAGTTACCAGAATACAAAGCGTTTATCTTTATATCCGGATGCTCTTTAGCAAACTCATCGAGCATGCTTTTGAAGACCTGTCCTTTGTATCCACCGAGTGCGTACCAGAACGTTATGGTAACCGCAGAAAAGCCAATGGAAAACACCATTAAAGTAATTAAACTCCAGATCAAAAATACCTTCAAATTCATTTCAAAACCTCCTTTTTAACCTTTTAGACCGGTAAGGGTTATACCTCTTATGAATTGCTTTTCGGCCAGTATAAATACTACCAGGATGGGAACGATCGCCATCAAAGCGGCAGCCATCATCAATCGATAATCCTCACCTCCCTCCGTTATCAGATATTTCAGTCCAACAGGTAACGTCCTCATATTCGTGGAATTCGTTATGACTAACGGCCACAGATAATCTTTCCAGTGTACCAGAAAGGTAAAGAGAATTACTGTTCCAATGGCTGGACGAGAAAGTGGGACCATAATTCCAAAGAGAAACCGCATTCTTCCACAACCATCGATCTTTGCCGCATCTTCCAGATCTTTTGGTATAGTCATGAAGAATTGCTTTAATAGAAATATAGAAAAGGCATTGAAGAGGAATGGAATAATCAAACCTTGATACGTATTGATCCAACCGAACTTATATACGACGAGAAAGGTGGGAACAACTATTACCTGAAACGGCATCAACATAGTAGATATGACCAACATAAAGAGGATATTTTTCAGAGGAAAATCTAATCTTGAAAAAGCGTAAGCTGCCAATATCGAAAATAAAATCTGAGTTACAGTAATAGTTGTCGTAACTATGATGCTGTTCAAATAGAACCTGAGGAAAGGGACCATCTTGAAGACTTCGGTAAAATTCTCGAAATGCCATTTACTCGGTAACCAGCGGGGTGGATACACGTAGATGTCAGATTCTCCCTTGAATGCAGAGAAAAACATCCAGACGAATGGCGTCAGCATTATCGAGGCCCCCACGATCAAAACCACATATGTTATGATTTTCATGCTTCTCACTCTATGCGTCATTGATATACTATCCTTTTTGCGCCGATCTTTCTTTGAACTGCTATCATTGCAAGCACCATCAGGAATAATATAACTGCTGATGCCGATGCCCTTCCGATCTTATAATTCTCAAATGCCTGCTGATATATGTAGAAGACCATAACACCAGTACTGTAGAGAGGTCCTCCTCTCGGTGTCATAACTGATATCTGGGTGAAAACTTTGAATGTGTTTATTATGCTCATAAGGATAACGAAATAGGTTATCGGCGAAAGGAGTGGTAAGGTTATGTAACGAAATTGCTTAAATTTGCTCGCTCCATCTAACATTGCTGCTTCATAGTAAAAGTGAGGTATGTTTTGAAGTCCTGCGAGAAAAATAACGATATCGTATCCAAGTCCTTTCCATACTGACATAAAGACGATAGAAGGTATCGCCCAGTGTGGATCGTAGATCCATCGCAATGGTTTTAAGCCGATCGATTTTAGTATGTATTTTCCCAGACCAAATTCTGGATCGTATATCCAGAGCCATATCATACTGACCGCTACCATAGATGTAACGACGGGGGCGAAGTACGCTATACGAAAGAATTTCAATCCTCTTAACTTCCTATTCAAAAGTAATGCTATCGACAATGAAAGGAACAAATCTAAAGGAATATGCAAACCAGCAAAATAAAAGGTGTTTATAATAGATTTTATGAATTTTTTATTGCTCAGGAGGTAAAAAAAGTTATTCAGGCCGATAAAGTACTTATTAACACTCGTCAAATTCCATCTCATAAAACTGAGGTAGAAAACCATGAATATTGGGATAACAACAAATATCATTGCTATGGTAAGAGAAGGAGCAAGGCACAGATAGGCAACTATAGCTTCTTTCCTTTTCCGACGGTCTTTCAGATCATGAAAACGCGTTCGGTATCATTCCTCTCATAGTTACATCAATGAACCTTTATCT
>QNAT01000209.1 GCA_003641555.1 Thermotoga sp. | reverse complement strand
TTTTCTTTGGTTCGTTTCTTTTGTATCAAGACAAAAGAAATGAACATAAAGGGGTATCTGAAAACAGAATGTTAAGATACGATCATTTCAAAAAAATCGTAGGGGCTGGTCTTCAACGACTCTGTCCGATTTGCCGAAGGTGAGTAAATTGCTTTTTAGAGTGAAACGGGTATATAAAGCAGTGCAATCCCGGATAAGTGGACGAACCTTGCTCTATCATCCCAAACTCATTTAGAATGAAACACATTGGATTCCTCTGGGAATGCACCGGATTTTACATCAGAAGAATATCTTTTAAGAGCAGTGAGAATTTTATCGTAAAGATCTTCATAGGTCTTCAAAAACTTCGGTCGGAATCCTTTGTTTATGCCCAACAGGTCGTGCCACACCAGAACCTGTCCATCACAATATCTACCCGCGCCTATCCCTATTGTAGGGATCATCAAACTCTCTGTGATTTCCTTTGCAGTTTCCTCTACCATTAATTCCAGCACGACGGCAAATGCACCGGCATCCTCAAGGGCACTTGCAGACTTCAAAAGTGTTCTTTTTTCATCTTCTGTTTTCCCCTGAACTCTGTAGCCCCCGATTTGATTTATGGATTGCGGTGTTAACCCCAGATGTCCCATAACTGGTATGCCAAATGTTGTGAGCCGCTTTACAAGGGGAGCAATTTCTATTCCTCCTTCTAACTTTACGGCATTGGCTCCCCCCTCTTTTAACATCAAACCGCAATTTTCTATTGCTTTCTCTTCACTTACCTGAAACGATAAAAATGGCATATCTGATATGACAAATGATTTCGTGGAGCCTCGGCGCACTGCCTGCGTATGCTGTAATATATCATTAACAGTTACAGGTAAGGTATTTTCATAACCCAGGACCACATTGCCAAGCGAATCACCAACGAGTAATAAGTCTATCCCTGCTTCCTCGGCAATGGAAGCACTGATGCAATCGTAAGCAGTTATCATGGCGATCTTTTCACCCTTTTTTTTCATATCCTTTAGCTTAACTACATCCAACATCGTTTTAGAAACTCTCCTTTCACACTGAAGATATAGGCCATTGCAAGATTCAAAAACCCTCCATTACACGGTATCTATTAAACCTTATCCGTTTTACTAATATCTCTCGCTGCATACATATCTCGTACTGAACCTGTAGGGACAAAACTTTAACGGCTCTGCCCATTGGGAAGCAGTCCATAACATTCTGTTTTCAAATACTCTACCATGAAGACACAAAAAAGTTACTTTTCTCTCCTCGAATAGAAACGCGAATAAGGATTGCTATTCAATTTCAGCATATCTTTTTTTAATGATGTGCTCATAGTTTTACTCGAAGAACCTTTGAGCGAGTTGTAAACCATGTCCGTTAGTTGAGAAAAGTTATCTCTTGCTGCTGATTTCGAATATTCATCTATTAACATCTCTTTGAACCATTTCTCTTCATTCGTTTCTTTCAAGAGGTCTGAACGGGGGATGCTTTCCTCCATTTTCTTGAAAATCATTCCCACGAGTATCGATACGAATTCTGCTGAAGCTTCTTTTAGTTTCTTATCAGTTTCGTTTATTTCTCCATTAATCTGATGGATACTGTTAACGGCTTCTAATATCATGTTTCCTCACATCACGATCAATCGGGCATGCAGAGCCCCTGCTTCTTTTATCGCCTCAAGAATTGCTATCATATCCTGAGGTGTAGCTCCAAGAGCTGAAAGTGCTCTTATCAGCTTACCAACGGTAGCATTGTTGGAAAGATTTACTGTATTCTCCGTACTCTCTTCTGTGGGATTGGTGGTGATGGATACGTTGAAATTACCATAGGATACAACAACATCGGATATCTTCACATTACCTCCCAGTACAACTGTTCCTGTTCTTTCGTTTACGATAACCTTCGCCGTCATATCTGGTGATACTTCTACTTCCTCTAATATTGAGAGGAAAGAAACGAGGTCGTCGGAAAAGACCTGAGGTATCTTGACAACCACAGATGCTGCATCTCTTGCCTTAGCCAGATCAGATGAAAATCGCTCGTTTATCCCTTCCATCACTCTTGCAGCAGTAGTAAAATCAGGAGAATTCAGCGTTATTGTTACCGTATTTGCATCGACTATCTGTGTTGGTATTTCACGTTCTACTATAGCTCCTCCGGGTATGCTTCCAACGAGAGGATATCGATCTTGCTTGTTAATAGTTGCTTTCGTCTTCTCGCCTCCAAGAGATACGGCTCCTTGAGCCACTGCATAAACTTTGTTGTCCGCACCATACAGTGGAGTTTGAAGCAAAACTCCTCCCCGAAGAGATTTAGCATCCCCTATCGAAGAAACGGTAATATCGAGTCTCATTCCTTCTTTATAAAAAGCAGGAATATCTGCTGTTACCGAGACTACTGCGGTATTCTTGGATTTGAGTTGCGAAGCAGTTATATTGCTTCCAAAGTGTTCTAACATGTTCTTCAGCATCGTTGAAGATAATGTTCCACTATCACCTGTTCCCTTCAATCCCACGACTATACCTATACCAAATAACTGGTTATCTCTCGCACCTCTAAAGGTTGCGATATCCTTTATCCTCACCAGAGGAGCTGCCAACATAATCGAAGATATAAATATCAGCAATGTAAATATGAAAAACCATTTTTTCATTTATATCACCTCACCTCATGTTTTCTCAGAAGAAGAAGATACTTGCCAGAAATGCCAGGATCTTATCGAACCAATTCTCGTCCTCGGGTGTTTTAGCAAATACGATCTCGTTGTCGTAATATATTTGGGAATCAGCGAGTTTCACAGACTCGACGGTGTTATTTGGGGATATGTCTTCTGGTCTAACTATGCCTTTCACTCTGATCTCTTCCATTTTGTAACCGACCTTAATCCTCTTCTCCCCTTCCACATAATAATTGCCATTCGGAAGTATCTCCTTTATCGTTGCTGTCACATTTGCCACGACCTTGGATTGATTGGAATTCTTATTACTCTTCGAATATGAACTCGAAGCGCTGAGCGGCAGGAATTTACTCAAATCCCAATTACCTACTTTCTTTATCGAAGTAGTTACCTTAGCAGATTTAGAATTATTGTCCGCAGCCTTGTTCGATGTTATAGAAGATTCATAAACCACGATCGTTACCAGATCTCCAACGTTTCTTCCCACTCGATCTGAAAATAAATCCTTTAAACCATCCCCGGGAGTATTCCACAGAGAAGTGGCAAAACTAATACTCGAGAATATAAAAAATATGAGAACAGCGATCATCAATATGTACTTGTTTCTCTTCATCACACTACATCACCGGTACGATTGCTATACCCTTACCTTTCACAATGGCACTTATTATCTTTCCAGATTTTAGATTTTTCAACTTCACGATATCTCCTTTCCCTCCAGAGGTTAAAGCTCGGGCTATAACACTGACCTCCATATCGTTTAACTTGACATAAACCAAAATACTATCCCCCATCTTGATCAAAGGAGGTACTACTAAATATCTTCTAAATATCGGGTCACCTTTCCTAATGTATTGACGTGTTATCTTTCCTAATGCCTCCGAAAGATCGGTTATACCCTCTCTCATGATATCTCTGTTTATCTCTATTCTTTTCATTTCAACGTCTTTTTCTTCCACGACTTTGTTAAAGGATATATTCTTTCTGGCAACAAGCATCCATTTGTATTTCTTCACACTGAACATGAAGTTGAGGGATCTTTTGAATTTACTTCCCTCATAGAGATAAACGTGTGCACTCGCAGTGGAAAAAGAGTAATAATAACTGCACTTCTGGATCACATAGCTCAGGGGGACCTGGGTTCTTAATACTTTCTTGTTTAGCAATTGTATGGATACCTCAGTATTACTTTCAGAAATATCCGAT
>QNAT01000208.1 GCA_003641555.1 Thermotoga sp. | reverse complement strand
GGTATCTTTACTGATATACTGCCATCTTTCTTTACCCTTACGTAATCCTCATTCGTTTCGTATTTATCATAACATTTCTTGAAATCAAGTGCTTTCGAATAGAGCTTAAAGGCTCGATAGTTGATATCATCTTTGAATCTATCTGGATATGCCATCTTCTCGTAGAATTCAGGATCGAGGAATATACCTTGAGGATAGTATATCTTATCCCTTAAAGTGGGTTCCAGCTTACCGTTACGATATATCTTGTATCCCACCCCCGGAATGGGAACAAGGGCTATTGTATCTCCTCCTTTTCCCACTAAGCGTTTCACATAACGTGCATGAGAGTAAAATCGAGGCGGACTGAAAAGATACATGATCTTATCGAACAGGTGTATCTGTTTGAGTGCCATATTATCTACAAAAGGTGTCCAGAATACAACTATATCTCCGACTTTTGGTTCTCTAAAGGCATAAGTAACCTTCTCTACAAGCAATCTTTCTCCGGGTTTTATAGTAGGGTACATAGAACCTGTAGGAACCAGCATTGTTTCGAAGATCAAAGTTCTTATTATTGCGGCAGCTATAACAGCTACTACGAATGCCTTTCCCCACTCTATCAATTCATATTTCGTTCTCTTTTTTATTTTCTCTTTAGTTTTTCTTTTCATTCCTCATCTTTCGTGACTTTACCTTTGCTTTCTTACCTCGAAGACCTCTGAGATAATAAAGTTTAGATCTCCTCACCTTTCCTTGCTCTATTATTTCTACACTTTCTACAGTCGGGGAATTGAGAGGAAAAGTCCTTTCTACACCTACTCTGTGAGATACTTTTCTAACTGTAAAGGTTTTGCTCAATCCTGCTCCTCTAATTCTTATCACTACACCTTGAAATGATTGCATCCTTTTCTTTTCACCTTCTACAATACTTACATTTACCCTTACCGTATCACCTACTCGAAAATCTGGCAAGTTATCCTTTCTCATATTTTCTTTTTCCATCAACCTTATCATTGATTCATCCATACATATCACTCCTTTCTGAGATTATCCTATCTATAATTATCGAAGCCGCAGCTCTCACCGAGAGATGATTGTATTCAGATACTCCTCGAATAGGTTCCAGTAAGAAATTACTCATTTCCACTACTTCCTCAGCTAATCCCCATCCTGTACCTAAACCAAAAAGAATGGGATGGGTTTCAACTCGAACTCGTTTTCTCATCTCTTCGAAGCTCACCAATTTCTTTTCATGAGAACGCGCAGATGTCGTTATAAAGATGGGCTTTTCCCCTTCTATCTTGATTATATCTTTTATTACATCTTCAATAAATGATACCAATTTCACGTTTTCCAGTGCTTCTGTTCTCGTATGATTATATTCTACACCAAAACCTTCCAACCAATATCTTAACACACGTTTCACTATATTTTGTTGTGCAACGAGATTGTTAACCACGTAATATCCTTTTATTCCATATGTCTTACACACCCTTGCTATATCATGGATATCAACATTCGTCACCGCTGTTGTAACCACTTCATGGTGTTTATTATACGTGGGATAATGAATGAGGGCAACATATATCTTATCCAGCATCTTTATTTTTCACCAGACTTCTTATGAGTTCTGCTATCATTTTTTTATCTTCCTCATTTAGCTGTTTTTTAATGAACAGATCTGGCCTTTTCAATATGGTTTCTTTTATACTTTCCATCTTCCGATACAGATCTATCTTCTCATGTGCACCACTTAAGAGAACATCAGGAACTTTTTTCCCGTTCAAATTTGCAGGTCGGGTATAGTGGGGATAGTCGAGATATCCATTGTAAAAAGAATCGTTTTCTACAGATTCCATCTTTCCTACAACGCCAGGAATTTGTCTACTTACCGCATCTATTATCACCATTGCGGCTAATTCTCCACCACTGAGGACAAAATCTCCTATAGATAACTCTTCATCTACCATATCTTTGACTCGTTCATCTACACCTTTGTATCTGCCGCACAAGAGAACCAAATGTTTTTTATTTGCAAGTTCAACCGCCTTCTCGTGGGTAAATACACTTCCTTTAGGAGACATCAATAAAACATAACCCTTACCGCTGTGCTTTTCATACCAATCCTTGAAGTGAAAGAAGACATCAGCCTTCATCACCATTCCTGTTCCTCCACCGTAATCGTAATCATCCACATTCCTCCGTCTGTCGGCAGCAAAATCGCGTAGATTTATCACTTCTATGTTTACCAGCCCTGTATCCTTCGCTCGTTTTATGATGCCGTAATTCAACACTTCAAACATGCCTGGAAAAATGCTGACTACAGTTATCAACATCTAAATTCTCCTTTGTCAAAGACCATAAAGTTAATTCATCTCAATACTTTCAAAATGATCTTTCTCTTATCTTTCCAGCAGGCGGCATTCATCACATTATTTATAGAACGTATGGTTCTTCCCTTTTTCCCTATAACCTGGCCTATATCCATAGCGGAAGTTTTGATTTCGAATGTGACAGCACCATCTTCTTCTACCTCTTTTATACCTACCTTATTCGGTTCCTTTACCACAGAGCGCACAAGCATTGTAAGTAGATCCAATTTGTCACTCATATCTGATCACAATCCTTTTCACCACAAAAACACGATAGGAAATAGTGTAACACGTAACCAGCGATATGTGATTTATTACACACCACCCATTGCAAGATCTTCTCCATGTTTTTGTGGTGATTTGTGCTGGTTTTCAACAAATCGCTTCATGATCCCCTGTTTAGTAAACAACTGTCTAACACTTTGACTTGGTTGCGCTCCCTGAGACAGCCAGTATAGGGCTCTGTCTTCCTTCACCTTGATCTTCGCCGGTTCCACCAAAGGATCATAGTAACCTATATTCTCGATATATGCTCCATCACGTTTTTTCCTTGAATCCACTACTACAACCCTGTAGGACGGCTGTCCTTTTTTCCCAACTCTCGTTAACCTGATCCTGACCATTTATACACCTCCAAAGTATAATGAATATAATGAGTTATTTGAACCCAGACTCACTAAACTCAAAATGGCAATCGCATTTTCTTTAAACTCTTTCCATCCTTCATGAATTTCTTCATCATATTCACAGCCTGCTGGTACTGACCGAGCAATCTATTGACATCTGCTACCGTCGTTCCACTTCCCCGAGCTATTCTTTTCTTCCTGCTCGCATTCAATATACGGGTATTGCTCCTCTCTTCCGATGTCATAGAATTTATAATTGCTTCCATTTGTTTCAATCTGCCTTCATCTACAGAAGTTGTCTTTAAACCCCTTTTGAAATTTCCAGGAATGAGATCGACGAGATTACCAACTCCTCCCATCTTTTTTATCTCCTTCATCTGGTTGAGAAAGTCCTGAAGCGTGAGCTTAGAATGCATCAAACGCTTTTCAAACTCAGCCGCACTTTTTTCGTTTATGGCAACTTTTTGAACCTTTTCAACCAATGTTACCACATCGCCCATATCCAGTATACGAGAAGCAATCCTATCAGGGTAAAATTGTTCTATTCCTCCCTTTATCTTCTCACTTATTCCTATAAATTTCACAGGTTTACCAGTAACGTATCTCACAGATAAGGCTGCCCCACCACGTGCATCACCATCTAATTTACTCAATATGATGCCAGTTATATCGAGTTTTTTGTCGAACTCTACAGCCACGTTAACGGCGTCCTGTCCTGTCATCGCATCCAGGACCAACAAACGTTCATCCGGCTTAATCACCCTTTTAATATCTTCCAATTCCTTCATCATACCTTCATCTATATGAAGTCTACCCGCCGTATCGAAGAGTACTATTTCTATGGAAGAACTCGATGCCTCTTTCATGGCATCCTTACAAATTTCAACGACCTGTTTATTCTCTTCG
>QNAT01000207.1 GCA_003641555.1 Thermotoga sp. | reverse complement strand
AAGTGCTGTTGTTCAGAAGACCAAAGGGAACAAGTGATATCTACGGCACGAATATGCTTAAAACGAAACACATAGAAGAGATTTTGAAAGAGATGATGCTCAACTGGGGGTATTCGGAGATCCGTACGCCAATATTTGAGTTCACAGAACTGTTCGATAGGAGTGTGGGAAACACATCGGATATAGTCCAGAAAGAGATGTATACCTTTCAAGATAAGGGAGGAAGAAACCTTACGTTGAGGCCAGAAGGTACTGCTCCTGTTGTCAGGGCTTATTTAGAAAACGCCCTTACCAATTATGGAAAACCTCTGCGATTATTTTACCTTGGTCCTATGTTCAGATATGAAAGACCCCAGGCTGGTAGAACGAGGCAGTTCCAGCAGTTTGGCATAGAGTTGATCGGTTCTGCCTCTCCGTTAGCAGAGGTGGAGGTATTCCAGATCTTGATAGATATGCTCGGTAGATTGGATATAAAGGATTGGCAATTTCACGTGAATACGGTGGGCTGTCAGAATTGTAGAAATAAATATTTAAAAGTATTGAAGGAATATTATAGACCATTATTGCCAAAACTGTGTTCCGATTGCCAGCATCGTTTCGAGACAAATATTCTGAGATTACTCGATTGCAAAAACCCTCAATGCGCTCCTTATAAAAAGGATGCTCCACATTTCGTAGATCATGTTTGTGAAGATTGTAAAAGCCACTTCAATGAAGTTATATCATCATTGGATGCTCTACACATTCCGTATGTATTAGATCATTATCTCGTGAGGGGACTCGATTACTATACCAGAACAGCGTTTGAGGTGAAGTACAGAACGGGTTCTCAGGATGCTTTACTGGGTGGAGGGAGATATGACCTCCTCATTGAACAATTCGGGGGCAATCCAACCCCGGCGATAGGTTTTGCCATATCGATAGAACGATTGTTATTGGCTTCAAAGGATACAGATCTTTTTTCAGAACATCCTCTTGTTTACGTTATTACATTCGATGAATATCGGCTGCAAGGTGTTAAATTGGCATTCGAATTGAGAAAAGTTGGTATCCCTGCCATTACAGATGTAATGGGAAGGAATTTGAGTAGTCAAATGAAAGAAGCGAATAGATTGGGAGTTTCGTATGTGATCATAGTAGGAAAAGAAGAGATCGAAAGCGATAAACTCTCAGTAAAAGATATGAAATCTGGTGAGCAATCTTTGGTAGATAGAGAGAAGATAAGAGAATATATGATTACACTGCAAAAAGATGCAAATGGATAATGAACGTTTGTTTTTCGCAATATAATTTGTCATATAATCGTTCAAGGTTACGAATTCCGAAAAAAATCAAAAGGAGGTTCAGAAAATGAAGGATCTAATAAAGAAGCTGACAGGGATATTTTCGCCAAGTGGGAGAGAAGAGAGAATAAGAGAAGCTATACTGGGAGAGGTGAAGCCATATGTGGATGAATATGAAGTAGATAAACTTGGCAATCTTATAGTCCACAAGAAAGGTCGGGGAAAGAAAATATTGCTGGACGCACATATGGATGAAGTGGGCTTTGTGGTAACGTATATAGATGATAAGGGCTTTTTAAGGATAGAACCCGTTGGAGGTGTGAATCCTCTTACTCTTTTGTATAAGAGGGTGCAGTTTGAAAGTGGTACCATAGGTACCGTTGGTATAGAAGGGAAAACTGCTAAAGAACTCAAGGAGAATTACAAAAACGTGACTTTTGATAACATCTATGTTGATATAGGTGTTACTTCACGCAAGCAAGCTGAAAATAAAGTAAAACGGGGCATGTTTGGTGGTTATATGACTGAATTTGCAGTACTTGGTGATAGACTTGTTGCCAAATCGATGGATGATAGGATAGGATGTGCAATTATAATCCAAACGTTGAAGGAATTGGATATGAGTCCCAATGATATATATGCCGTATTTGCCATTCAGGAAGAAGTAGGCTTGATAGGAGCAACGGTCTCTGCTTATGGAATAGAACCGGATATGGGTATAGCACTCGATGTTACAGGATGGGGTGATACTCCTGGAGGTATGAAGAGGGTAGCAATGACACTCGGAAAGGGACCAGCGATAAAGGTGAAAGATCATTATATGATAGCGAGCAAAACTGTCGTGGATCTGTTGGTAAAAACGGCTGAAGAAAGTAAGATCCCTTATCAAATGGAGGTATTAGTATATGGGGGAACAGATGGAGCGATGATTCAAAGGACGAAAAAAGGTGTGCCTACAGGTGTTATATCCATTCCATGCAGATACGTTCACACACAAAGTGAGATAGTAGATTACAACGATGTACTGAACACTGTGAAATTGTTGAGATCAGTGTTGAAGAAGGAGGTGTAGTGAGATGAAATTTTTGATGTCAGTTGATATGGAAGGCTTGATGGGGGTAGTTGATAATCTGCAGCGTAATAGCGATAGGAACGATTACAAGTTCGCACGCAAACTAATGGCTGAGCAAGTAAATGCAGTGATAGAAGGAATACTTGAGGTTGATCGGAATGCAGAGGTGTGGGTAAACGATTCTCATAATAATATGATGAATCTTCTGCCTACCGATCTTTTACCCCGGGCCTATCTTCTGAGTGGTAGAAATAAACGATACAGCATGATGGAAGGAATAGATCCTTCGTTCACTGGGGTCTTTTACATAGGATATCATGCAAAGCGTGGAACGCCTGAGGCAGTGCTTGATCATACGTATTCGGAGTCCTGTGTGTTGGATATAAGTGTTAACAATGTATCCATGGGAGAATTCGGTATAAATAATCTGCTGGCAGGATGGTTCAAAGTTCCGGGTTTAATGATAAGTGGAGACGATAAGGTAGTAAAGGAAGCAAAGGTGTTATGTCATGATATCATTGGAGTTACGGTAAAAAAGTCATTTGGAAGATACGATGCGCTTTATCTTCCCATAAAACAGGTGAAAGAGACATTGAAAAATGGATCTTCTGAGGCTGCAAAGAGAGTAGCAAACATAACACCATTCGAGATGGAATCTCCTTACGACATAAAAATAAAATTCACTTTCGCCGAGATGGCAGAACTTGTTTCAAACGTTCCAACAGTTGAAAGAATCGATAATTCCACTGTATCGATAAAGGGAGAAGACTATGAGCGTTGTTTCAGAACACTTTTGGTATGTCTCAGGTTGGCTTACTCGGGAATTGCAGGATGAAATATAGCATCGCTATACTCATATCTATAATCTTTCCAGATCTGGGTATTTTGGGTAGTGAACTGAGATATGGTATTGTTGTGCGGCCAACTCTGGATGTGAAAAAAGAGCCAAAATTTCGTTCCGAGCGTGTTTCACAGCTGATATACGGAGAAGTTTTTAAGGTAGAGAATATTGAGAAAGAATATGCCTCTGGAAACAGTTTGAAAGATGATTATCAGGGTTATGTAGATGTTAGGGGCTTGATTCTCGTAGATAAAAAGGTAGGTGAAAGATACTATAACCAATGTATCTCAAAAGAGGGATTGGTGGTGACAGAACGTTTCACACCAATTCTGGCTGAACCTACGTCTACCGCAAAGATGGTATCTTACGTTCCCTTCGGTGCAAGGTTCGTGGTCGATACCGTAATAAAGGATTTTTGGCGAGTTGTCTTACCAGATAAAAAATATGGGTACATACCGTTGAAATTTGCGAAGAAAGGCAAGAATATAAAAGAAGATGTTGTAGAACTTGCTGAAGAGTGGTTGTACACCCCCTATCTCTGGGGAGGAACAAGCACCTTTGGAACGGATTGTTCTGGTTTTATATCGAGGCTTTACTTTGCGAAAGGTATCATCATACCCAGAGATTCATACCAACAAGAGAAAATCGTAAAAGAAGTTCACGATCTCGAAAAACTACCAGCAGGAGGATTGATCTTCTT
>QNAT01000206.1 GCA_003641555.1 Thermotoga sp. | reverse complement strand
CTTTCATTTTACACTATACATACCATAACTGTAGGGACATGACTTCAACGTCACCGTCCATTTCGCCAAAGGCGAATGATATTATGGAACTCCGTTCCATCGGACAGGTTTAAAAACCTGTCCCTACGAATCTCTCAAGACAATCGTATCCATTCTATTTTCAAATACCTCTTTTTGCGATCCTCTGTTATGTTCATTTCTTTTGTCTTGATACAAAAGAAACGAACCAAAGAAAAAATCAAAACCTCAACGGCCCTGGGTAGATCAACTCCATCTTACATTATACAAACTTACCATCTTTATCCTATGGCATAATATTAATTATATCATAACGTTATAATACATGGATGGGAGGGTCGAAAAGATTTAGAATAAATGATATCATTGTAAAAGATTCAGTGTTTTATCCATATAGGAAGAAGGTAAGAACAATGAAGATATTCCTATCCGGTTATTACGGATATGATAATCTCGGAGATGAACTCATATTCGCTTCAGTCTTGAAGTTCTTTGAAAATGTAGACCATTATGTAGAGTTGTATTTACCCTATCCGAAAAAGGAACCTGGAGTAAAGACATCTCTGAAGATACATTTGCTGCCGAGATACGATCTGCTTTCCATCATGAAAGCAGTTCATCATTCAGATTTAGTTATAAGTGGAGGAGGTGCCCTGCTTCAGGATGAAACGAGTTATCGATCCTTTGTGTATTACACCCTTCCAATAAGATTGGGCATCAGATGGAAAAAGCATATCGTTATATTAGGTCAATCCATTGGTCCATTGAAAAAGAGAAGAAGCCTTGCTGTCATAAAAAAGATC
Organism: Thermotoga sp.; assembly: GCA_003641555.1. GTDB lineage: Bacteria > Thermotogota > Thermotogae > B3-G13 > B3-G13 > B3-G13. The sequence continues at coordinate 3,103 of QNAT01000206.1, read as the reverse complement.
ATGAAATACAAAAGGATAACTGCAATATTAAGAGATAAAAGGTCTTTTGAATTCATAAAAGATATTTCCGTTTATAAAGAGAACATATTTCTGGGAACAGATCTGATATTTTTGTTCCCATGTAAATATCCAAAAGAGCAAAAGGAAAATCCGAGGAATCTTGTCGTAATCCCCCATGTATCCACCGATTGGCAAAAAAAGGAAAGGCGAGAGTTTGTAGAAAAGATCGGCAATATTATTGATGTATTGCTGAGCGGGAAATATAATCAAATCATTTTTTTGCCCTTCCAGAGAGGTAAAGATGAGAGATTATGTGATGAAATATTTATGAGTTTAAAACCGAGGACTCGTTCTTTAACTTATGTAGAAAAAACTGTAAACACTGATAAAACAATAAGAAACGCTTCTTTTGTGGTCTCTTCCAGATTGCATGGCGTGCTTTTATCTATCCTGTATGAAGTCCCCTTTCTCGCATTATCAAATCAACCCAAGATTAAGAATTTCGTCACTGAAAATTTTTCCTGTTCTCTGGTGTACCCTGCTGTGGAATTTGATCCCGTTGAAGTAGCAAAGGAAATAGAAAGGACAAATGAATCGAACAGGAAAGGAACTATTGCCTCTGTTCGTACAAAATTGGAAAAAAGAGCTGAAAGAATGATGAAATTGATGTCCACTTTTCTTAATAGCATCTCCGATTGACCGTTTTTCAGAGCCAAAGAGCGCTTTTGCCACAGTATCTGACCCCATTTCCTCCCACTAACCTTCGTTGACATACGATGCCTACTCTGGTATATTTATCTTAGTTTAGAATCTTTTTGAGGTGTTTTTAATGAATGTAAAAGAAATACGCAGAAGAAATATGTTGAATGCTCTGGAGTTCATCCTGATCCATGGAGATACTACTCGAAAACAACTTGCGAATGGGACACATGCAGAGCTATCCACAGTTACCTATGTAACGCAAGAGTTATCTCGCTTAGGGTTATTAATTGCGAAAGGCAAATTAAAGGGAACAAAAATATCTATAGGTCGACCTACGGAATCCATAGGATTAGATCGTTCATTTGGATACGTGATTGGTATAAAAGTAGGTAGAGAATCTGTAAATGCTATACTTTATGATATATCTCTTAAACCTGTTGCTTCTATCGTAGATCCAATCAAAAAAAGAAATAGGAATTCGAAAGATATCCTCAAAAAGATAAAAAATGTAATCGATAAATTTTCTTCTGAATACGATGGTAGTAAGATCCTGGGCGTTGGTGTAGCCGTATCCGGGATTGTGAATTCTCATACAGGAACATTAGTGGCCTCGTATGTTCTCAATTGTTTTGACCTACCTATTAAGAAAGAACTTAAAAAATATTTTCCCAATAGAACGATTCGGGTGATGAACGATGTAGATGCCCTTATAGTGAATGAAATTTCAAAGGGAGAAAGAAAGGATTTTTTAATGATCACGTTCGGCACGGGAATTGGAGCAGGTTACTTTCATAATGGTAAAGTTTACGCTGATAACGAAGGATATAATGCTTTTAGAATAGGACATTATATAATAAATGAAGATGGTGAGAGATGCTATTGTGGGCAGAAGGGATGCCTGGAGACTTATGCCTCGGAATACGTTGTCTATAAAGAAGAGTATCCTCACTCTCAGGTAAACTTCAAAGATTTCATCTTGAATATCGAAAGATACTTACCAGGATTGAAAAAGATCAGGGAGAAAGCAAAAGTAAAGGATGATGAGATCAGAAAGAAATATGACCCCGCCTTTGATATCCTTGCAAGAGTCATATCTAATCTTATAATCCTTTTAAGACCACGTAAGATCCTGTTAGGAGGAGAAGGGATAGTTCATCCCTGGATGGTAGAAAGGATTGAGAAATTTGTGAATAAGAAAGTAAGCCCTATGTTTTCTCGAGAAACACATTTTGAAAAGCACATAGAAGAGGAAGATGCCTGGCAGAGGGGAATAGCATTTTATGTAGTAAAAGAAATAATGACAAAAATAGTGCGAAAAGCTGTGAAAAGGAGTGTATCGTAGAGTCTAATATTATGAGGAGGTACCAAAAAGGGATCGAGAACATCGATATGAAACTCATCGAAGAAGCAAGAGATGTCCAACATTATCTTCTAACCTTCGATAGCTCATATCCAACAAAATACGAAGAAGTGAAAAAGGCATATGTCCATCTCTTTCTTCCAGGAAAGGAAGATATATCTCACACGTTGATATTGTTACATGGAACAGGGGGAAGGAAATTGGAACACCTCTACTATTTTCCATACTATTTCGCTTCCAACAGTATAGCCACCGCAATCTTAATCTTACCCTATCATTATGAGAGGACCCCGAAGGGACATAAGAGTGGGGATATGATAATGGATATAGATAATGCGGCGTTGAAATCAAGATTCATGCATGGTGCTATGGATGTAGGAGCTCTGATAAGGGTGCTAAAAGATAAGGGATTAAGTCACTTCAGTATAATGGGGATAAGCTTCGGAGGTATGATAAGTATTATGGCAATGGCAATGGAAAAGGAGATCGAGAAGGGAATACTCGTAGTTACAGGTGGGAATTTCGAGTACATCACCTGGAAGAGCGTTGCCACAAAAGTTCTAAGGATAAAATACGAATCTTCTGATAGCGGATGCACGGCTAAGAAATGCCATGAGATCCATAAGGCATTTAGAGGTTATCTAAATGGATTGAAAGACTTGAAGGACATAGATAAAGTGGAAAAAGAACAGGAATGTTTTACCTATGATCCACTGACATACGCCCATTTTCTTAAAGGCAGACCTATCTTGATGTTCAACGCCATATTCGATATGTTTATCCCTCGAAGGGCTACACTTGAACTCTGGGAGGAACTTGGAAGACCCGAGTTACACTGGCTTTTCTCAGGACATCTGTCTTCTATACTGTACAAAAAAAAGATCGCCAGGCATATTCTAACATTCTTAACCCGGTAGGAGTTTACTTTTATGTTACATCTTTTCACAGGTTATATAGCATTATATTTTACAATTTGGGTGCATGAAATAGGACATGCATATATGTATAAAAGATATGGATGCAAGGATAACATACTCAAGG
>QNAT01000205.1 GCA_003641555.1 Thermotoga sp. | reverse complement strand
GATAATAAGTAACATACTGGCATTGCTGTTAGCACTTATCGTCGTTTCACTTGGAAAATGGAAGAAAAAGATGATATGAAATATGTTATGGGATTCCATCCCATCGGACAAGTACTATGAAGACTCGTCCCTACGATTTTTTTGAAACGATCGTATCTTAATGTTCTGTTTTCAAATACCTTTATATTCATGTTCATTTTTTTGTCTTGATACAAGTCAAACGAACCAGAGAAAAAATCAAGGCCAGTACGAAATTTGCTAAAATTCTTCGCAAAAATGCTAAAAATGGGTGGACTCGCTGCGCTCAGACAGTATCATTTTCTTAACACATTTTTCCTCGAATTCCTTAACGCAAATTTCGTAATGCCGACTTAAATTCAGAAACAATTACATCTTGCACTATAGTTTAATTAATGTTTTCTCTGCGTCTTGCGATTCGATTTTTTTGAAGAGAAGTTCTTATGTTGTATAATGCATATATAGAATCATTGTATATACTATCATCCAAAAATAAAGAGGAGTTGAAGAGTTCATGAAAGCCATTGTTTTGTGTGCAGGTAAAGGAACACGGTTGAGGCCATTAACTCATACGAGTGCAAAGCATCTCATTCCCATAGCAAATAAACCTGTATTAACCTACAGTCTTGAAGCCATAAAGAGAGCAGGTATAGATGAAATAGGTCTCATCGTTAATTCATACAATATAGAGGATTTTAAGAAAGAATATGGTAATGGAGAGGCTCTGGGACTGAAGATTGAATATATACTCCAAAAAGAACCCAAAGGCCTGGCACATGCCGTTTCGATATCCCGTGATTTTTTAAAGGATGAAAGCTTTTTGATGTATTTAGGAGATAATCTGTTAGAGGAAGACCTAAAAGGCTTCGTAGATGAATTCCTAAATAACGGTTTCGATGCTTCTATATTGTTGGCACCTGTTAAAAACCCTTCCAGATTTGGAATAGCAACTTTGTCAAGGGGAAAGGTAATGAGAGTTGTTGAAAAGCCAAAAGAACCCGAAAGCAACCTTGCATTGATAGGCATATATCTGTTCACGAGCAGGATATTCGAAGGGATAAAAAACATAAAGCCTTCATGGCGAGGGGAATTGGAGATAACGGATGCCATAGAGTATATGATAGAGCAAGGTTATAACGTTACGGCACAGGTCGTATATGGATGGTGGAAAGATACTGGTGCGCCTGAAGATATAATAGAGGCAAACAGAAGGGTATTAATAGGGATAAAGGAGGGATTTATTACTGGGACAGTGGATGAGAAGAGCAGGCTCGAAGGGACGGTGAGTGTAGGCGAAGGGAGTCAGATCATATCTTCTGTGATAAGAGGTCCCGTTATAATAGGTAAAAAGAGCACGATCGAGAATTGTTATGTTGGACCGTTTACTTCAATTGGAGATAGCGTTATACTCAACAACTGTGAAGTAGAAAATAGTATATTGTTGAAAGATTCTCATATATCTGATGTCATGATGCGAATAGACGCGAGTTTGATAGGTCGAAATGTGAGGATCAGAGGATCCCATTCCAGGCCATCTTCCTTAAGAGTAGTACTTGGTGATTACAGTCAGACAGAGATTCATCTGACATCTTGATGATACAAAATATATGGTATAATGGAGAAACTAAGGATATAGTAAAGAGGTGATGAAATTGGCAAATGAACATCGGTTTCCAGGTGACGAGGAATTCCCTCCAAGTAAACCTCCTGTAAGAAGGAGTAAATTAGGAGGAGGATATATATTTGGACTTATCGTAGCTGCTGTTATAGTGATATATGCCTTAACAGGAATCTATCAGATAGGTCCTTCAGAGGATGGGTTGGTAAAAACCTTCGGAAAGTATGTGATGACAGTTGGTCCAGGATTGCACTACCACTTTCCTGCTCCATTTCAAAGTGTGGTAAAGGTAGATGTGAGAACTGTTAGAAAGATAGAGATCGGGTTCAGGACGATATTTCCACCGCCAAATCCACAATATCGGGAAGTTCCAATAGAATCCTTAATGTTAACTGGTGACAGCAATATTGTATCTGTAGAAGCGATTATCCAATACATAATTGACGATCCCGTAAAGTATGTGTTTAACATTATAGAGGGTGATAGGATAGTAAAACAGACGACAGAATCTTTTCTCCGGGAACGTGTTGCGGTTCGAGGTTTAGAGGCAGTTTTGACGAGTGATAGAGATAAGATATCGCAAGAAGCCCAAAAAGGTATTCAGAAGACCCTTGATACGTACAATGCAGGTGTACATGTGGTGAATGTGAAGCTGCAGGATGTCAGTCCGCCATCTGAAGTCATAGCTGCTTTTGATGATGTCAACAGTGCAAAGGAAGATGAACAAAAAACGATCAATCTTGCCCAGCAATATGCAAATTCTGTTATCCCCATAGCCAGAGGAAATGCGCAGAAGATTCTAAACACCGCAGAGGCATATAAGGAATCGAGAATACTGAAGGCACAGGGTGAAGTTGCACGCTTTATAGATGTCCTCCAAAAATACAGCCTGGGCAAGGATGTTACGAGGTCAAGGCTTTACATAGAAACCATGGAAGATATTTTACCTACTATGAAGAAAATGATCGTATCTGGAAGTACAACAGGGGTCTTGAAGTTGCTTAATCTGAGTTCTTTACCTGAAATAGGAGGTGTAAAGAGATGAAGAAGCTAATAATATTTGCAATAGTTGTGATCGCCGCTTTATTCATTTTGAGTTCGTTTTTCTTCACCGTAGATCAGGCAAAACAAGCAGTGGTATTGCGCTTTGGTGAGATAACAAGGGTGATAAAAAATGCCGGTCTGTATACGAAATCTCCATTCATAGATAAGGTTGTGTATCTGGAAAAGAGGATCATAAACTACGATATACAACCCGAAGAGATAATCACCTCCGATCAGAAAAGATTGCTCATCGATAATTATGCCCTCTGGAGAATAGAAGATCCCAAATTATTTGTAGAAAGTGTTAAAACAGTTGAAGGTGCTCAGATGCGCATGGATGATATAGTCTATTCGTATTTGCGCGATATCTTAGCGAAACATACGTTAGGGGATATCATTTCAGACAAACGAACTGCATACCTCCAGCAGGTTACCCTTCTAACAAGAAAAGCACTGAAAGAATTCGGTGTCTACACGGTAGATGTGAAAATAAAGAGGGCTGATCTCCCACAAGCCAATGAACAAGCTGTTTATCAACGAATGAAATCCGATAGACAGAAGGTAGCGGCTATGTATAGAGCACAGGGGGAACAGCAAGCTGCACAAACGAAAGCAGAAGCTGATAAAGAATGTCAGATCATACTCGCCACTGCCCAGAAACGAGCTGATGAGCTAAAGGGAGAAGGAGATGCAAAAGCGCTTGAGATATATGCCGATGCTTACAACAGAGACCCGGAATTCTACAGATTCTGGAGAACATTGCAATCATATAAAACGGCGATCGCAAGTGATACAACAGTAATCCTTTCTACAGACTCCGATTATTTGAGATTCATAGATAAGGAGAATGTAAAAACAAAATAAATTGTCTATAAGATCCATAACCACGTCGGCTCTGATGATCGCACTGAGTTGCGTTCTTTACGTTGGGACCACAATGATACCAGCGGTAGGCGAAGGTTTGAATTATATATCTGCGATACCGATAGTATATGTTGGAGTAACCATCGGAGTAAATATGTCTGTGTTATCAGTTCTAATGGGGAGTTTGTTGGTATTCTTACTCACCGGGAATTTGTTGTGGTCTCTTGAATATGTGTTTTTTATAGGCATTCTTTCCATTTCAATTGGGTATGGTTTCAAAAAGCAATGGTCAGGAAATACGACTATAGTTTCTGCAATTATATTTACATTCGTAGGTTTACTCGTATTCACCCTCATAGCTTTTATTTTATTAGGAAAGAATAACCCATT
>QNAT01000204.1 GCA_003641555.1 Thermotoga sp. | reverse complement strand
TTTGATATACTCATTTCAAGCTTAGAAATTTCTGGAGTGTGGTATATGAATGTAAAAGAAATACGTAGAAGAAATTTACTTAACGCTAGGGAATGCGTTTTGAGAAATGCATAGAGGAGAAAGACGTCCAGCAGCGGGGGATAGCGTTTATGGGGTGAAGGAGGTGATGGCAAAGACAGCGAGAAAAGCGATAAAAGTTTGATTAATTAGGGAGGTGAGAGCAGGTTTGGAGTAAAGGATATAGTTATTTGTTCGAAAAATTGTGTGCTTTGGGTTATACAGAATAAAAATGTAAGGAGGGACCGAGAATGAGAAAGATTGTAATTTCTGTTATTTTAATAGCGATTCTATTTTCCATAATTTCATTTGGTGCGAAGGTTTCTATAACCTTCTTAACGGGTCCAGATACTCAACATTTCTATGCAAAAGCTATTGAGCTTTTCGAGAAGCAGAATCCGGATATTCAGGTTAATTTGATTCAAGGTCCGCATTCGACTAATGCACGGCAACAGATGTTCATGACAGCCTCAATGGCGCATACTTCACCATATGATATCGTATGGGCTGATATAATATGGATTCCACCACTTGCAGCGAATGGATGGTTACTTCCAATAGATAAATATGTGGATGTTAATAAATTGTATGCACAAAACTTTAGAGCAACAGTAGATGGTAGTATATGGAACGGCCATATATACAGGATACCAGTTATGAGTGATGCAGGTTTGATATATTACAGAAAGGATCTCTTAGAAAAAGCAGGTTTGAAACCACCAAGAACTTTCCAGCAATTATTTGAGGAAGCAAAAGCATTACAAGATCCATCTAAAGGTTTATGGGGCTTTGTGTATCAAGGAAAGCAATATGAAGGTCTGGATTGTTTCTATTTAGAGTGGTTATGGGGCAATGGTGGATACTACTACAATCCAGTAACAAGAAAGGTTGGAATAGACTCTCCACAAGCAATCCAGGCTACGCAATATTTGGTAGATACTATTCATAAGTACAAAATAACTCCCCCCGATGTATTGACCTTTCAGGAAGAGGAGTCAAGACATATGTTCCAGAGTGGTCATGCCGTGTTCCTGAGAAACTGGCCATACGTATGGGTGCTTTCACAAACACAGGAGGATTCAAAGGTTAAAGGAAAGGTTGGAGTGATGACAGAAGTTAGTGCTGATGGAGAACATCCATTTGCTACACAAGGTGGTTGGGGAGTCTCCATATCGGCATTTATAGATAAGAAGAAGATTCCGGCTGCGATCAAATTTGCGGAGTTTATGAATAGTTATGAGACCGAAAAATTAGCAGTAAAGATACAGGGTTGGGATGTTTCTCGAAGGGATATATACTACGATCCAGAAGTACTTGAATGGAACCCATTTTTCAAAGATCTCAGGGATGTCCTTGAACATACGAGATGGAGACCAGCAACTCCTCTCTGGCCAAAGCTCTCTGATATCATGTCTAAATATTTAACTATGGCAATGACGCAGCAAATGACACCTGAGCAGGCAAATAAGGCAATGGCTAAAGAGGCAAGGGAAGCTGTTAAAGAGTATTGGGCAACTCATTGAACGATCGATTCTTTTGAAAGGAATGGACAAGTGGGGATATCCCCACTTGTCTTTTATATTTTCTTAAACTCAGGTGATGGGAATGTTAAAACGGGAGATAAATCCAAGGCATGAAAAAGGATATTATGTAGCTGTGATAGGCTTTGTTATCCCTATAGTGATCTTTTTTACCGTGTTTCAGATATATCCCCTATTGAAGAATGTTCAACTTTCTTTTTCGAATATCAAGAACAGTCCGACACTTAATAACTTCAAAGTGATTCTTTTCGGACGATCTTTCTGGCAATCTACCTGGATCACTGTAAGGTTTTCGTTGATATCGGTCTCACTCGAGATGTCCATTGGATTTATTTTTGCTTTGTTACTGAATCAGAGTTTTCGTGGTAGAAAGGCTGTTAGGACCATATTCCTGATCCCCTGGGCGTTACCTACTGCCATTATGGCTGTGGGATGGAAGTTCTTGCTTCAGCATTCTTATGGTCCAATACCATGGATTCTTTATTGGTTGCATATCGTTAAATCACCACCGTATTTCCTATCCATGCCCAGGATGGCCTTCGCCTCGATAATTATAGCGGATGTTTGGAAGACTGTTCCATTTTGTGCACTTCTATTGCTCGCCGGTTTGCAAGCGATTCCTAAAGATCTATATGAGGCGATGGAAGTAGATGGAGCTGGATGGTTCTTCAAGCTCAGGAGACTCACATTACCTCTTATGCTTCCTGCAATAACTGTAACGTTTACATTTAGATTCTTGCAGGCATTTGGTGTTTTCGATCTCATATGGGTTCTTACGGGTGGGGGGCCAGGAAATGCAACCATGGCATTATCTCCATTTATATATCAGCAGACATTCAACTGGCTCAATATAAGATCGGGAGCTGCAACTGCTGTTATGACCTCTATATACATAATGGGACTCGTTATAGTGGTATGGCTTACAAGAAGACATGTGGGTAGGAGGTACGCGATACAATGAAGAGATTTTTCCTTTACCTTGGTGTAGCTTTTATGATCTTTTATTGTCTTTTTCCGATATATTTTTTGATCCTGGATTCATTTGAGCCAACAAATGTAGCTTACTCATCGCCTCCCATACTATATCCTATTGCATTTACTTTGTCAAACTATATAGGTGTGTTCAAAGATCTGCATTTAACTACTTATATAATGAATAGTACGTTTGTGTCGTTGAGTGCGACTGCAATAGTGTTGTTCATAGGAGCACTGGCCGCTTTTGCGATAACCAAGATCAGATTCATAGCCTCCAATACTTTATTAAATTTCTTACTCATTCTTGGTTTTTTCCCAGCGGCTACCATGATATTCCCGTTATATAAGATGTTTGCGAGCCTTAGACTCTTAAATAACTACTTAAGTTTGATCTTGCCTTACGTTTCCATGAATATACCCTTAACAGTTTGGGTTTTAACTACATATTTCGAGCAGATCCCTAATGAACTTTACGAGGCAGCAAGGGTTGACGGGATGTCAAGATTTCAAGCTTTTTATAAAGTAATAGTTCCCTTAGGAATTCCTGCGGTTTCAACAGTTGCCATACTCGACTTCATAGCATGTTGGAACGAATTCATATTGGCATTAACTTTTATGACGAAAAAGAATATGAGGACGATCACTGTAGGAATATCTATGATATCAGGGAGGTTTTCTTATCAATATCCGTGGGGAGAGATCATAGCAGGTGCTTTACTCGTAACCTTACCTTTAGTTATAATAATTTTTGTGGCCCAGGAGAAGATCATCAGCGGTCTTACAGCAGGGGCTATTAAGGGATAATTTAGGGGGAGATGAAAGTGCATAGGTTGGAACTAAGGAATGTTATTAAGCGTTTTGGAAAGGTAATAGCGGTTAATAATGCGAATTTTTTCGTTAATGATAACGAATTTGTGAGTCTACTCGGTCCATCGGGTTGTGGTAAAACAACAACATTGCGGTTGATCGCTGGATTGGAAAGACCGAATGACGGAGAGCTCTTAATAAACGGTAAGTTAGTTAATTCGTTATCTCCCTCCGAAAGGGACATAGCCATGGTTTTCCAGAGTTATGCCCTTTATCCTCATATGAATGTTTATAAAAATATGGCAATACCTCTGGAGATCAGGAAGATGCCCAAAGATGAGATAAAGTCAAGAGTTACAAGAATAGCGCAGATGCTGAGCATAGATTCCTTACTCAATAGAAAACCAAGGGAGCTGAGTGGTGGACAGCGTCAGCGAGTAGCACTTGGACGTGCCCTTGTAAGGGAGCCAAACTTATTTCTATTGGATGAACCTCTTGCGAATCTGGATGCGATCTTAAGACATAAAATGAGGGGGGAACTCAAAGCGCTATTTCATCACATAAATGGTACAACGATCTACGTAACTCATGATC
>QNAT01000203.1 GCA_003641555.1 Thermotoga sp. | reverse complement strand
CTGGCCGGAATCCATCACCTTGTTTGTTAACTAAGTAGGGTTTACTTTGAGTAATGTTCAGCAATTGCTTGTTTCTTAACTTTGACAACTTTTTCTCCGTGCTCCACAGCGTACACAACGCCTTTACATACAAACCAATTAAGGCAAAAACCTTCTTCATTCTAATTTACCCGTCACAATTACTCCCTGCAAAATGTTATTTTGAAAACAATATTAAAGCCAAACAACTCTATATGCAAAAATTGCTTAGCTTGAACAACGAGTATCGGTCTTTCCATAGTTGTTTTCATATGAGAAAGCTTACAGCAAGCGAGTATAATATTTTTATGGGGAAGGGGTGATAATATGAAAAAATTAATATTCACAATTCTTGTGATATTGTTATCCGTAATAGCTCTATCTTCTTATAGAATCCTTGATATTCCGGGAACTTCTGCACTTCGCAATACACCATATGACCAGCATATGGAGTACTTTTTCAAAGAACTGGATGACTCTATTATTTATATCTACGATACATGGGACGGTGACGGAAGTTTTGCACTCTTGAGATATGGAAAAAACGGAGAGATTATCACACCTTATAGAATACACAGATCTCCAGGTCCTTACGAAAAGCGATTTGATATTGAAATTGGAGAAGAGCACTTTTTCGAATTAAAGGAAGCAAGAAATGGATTGTTTAAATTAGTAAAATACTCACTGGATGGCGTTCCTATGGGAGAATATATCTTTGAAAATGAAGACAATTTCGCCTACAAATCAGATTATTCTCCTTTTCGACAAATCGATATCGACGCTGCAAACATTGTACTCAACAGTGAGGGTATATTTGTTGATTTTGTCTCAATCAACTCTTTACAGAGAGGCAAATACGAGCTTGCAATATTTAGATTTGAAATAGATGAAAACATGAAACTCACTGCAAGAAAGTTACTGGGATATCGTGATTTTGAATACAACCCGCAAATAATCAGCTTTGGTTCAAGAAACGATAATTTCTTTCTGTGGTTGTCCAACAAAAACACCAAAGATGTGGTTCTTTACACAAAAAACAATGAATTAGGGCTTTATGAGCAGTATTCTTTCAACTATAATATTAACTTCAACACAAGGGAAAATCTTTTCCAAATGTATAATATTGATGATTATTCCTTGATTGTTTATCCCTCACTCTATCAGCATCTCGAAGACACCTACTTCATTCCTTCAATACTTCTCATTAAGGATAACAATATAAATAAAGTGCTGACCTTTTCAGATGATATAGATACAACACTTCTGGGTTATGAAGATATTGACCTAAACAGAATGACTGAAAGATTTTGGGGAAGACTGTTCATTTCAGAAACAAGAAAAGAAATCCTACTGACCTCTTACCTTTCAAATGAGTTTTACATCATTAAAAAGCTTTACGACTCTAATTGGAATCCAGAATCAACAGATTTCATGCAGCTTGCAGATTTTTTTGATCAAGACATTTTGGACAATGAAATAGGTGTATTCAAAGAGTGCCCTTTTATTTTGTTTGAAGACAGTCAAGGAATGGCTTCATATCTATTTTTCGGATTTGACGGTTATTATTACGATCATCACTCCAGCTTTTTACACTTTTCAAGGGAAATTGACTGGTCGCAACCTGATGCTTCTATTTATGATATATCCCTTTCAACCTACAACCCGATAGATGTTCCTTACAATGGAAAATCTTCAAAGATCGATTTTACTGGAAGAATAACCAATTTTGGCCAGGCTACAATAACAGGATTATCATTGCATTGTGAACAGCCAGAACTTGCTTCTATTACTCTGAACGAACTTCCAAAAAACCAGCTTGCCCCGGGCGAAACAATAGAATTTTCAGGCTCTTTCTTTCCTGAAAGCATATGGACAAAAGACAACAAAATAAAATTTTACATAAGTGCAGACAACGATGGTTTTGATCTTAACAACGAAACATCCGTGATATTCCCTATAAGAGAAATTCCCGAATGCACCTTCGTTTACGTTCCTCTGTACGATGCGAGCTGGGAAGAGTACTCATCACTAAAAAAACCCTATCCGCTGCTGGACAATGAGATTACAGTTCTTGGCGACAACTATATTGACAAAACAAAGGCAGGCTTCTTTTTAAGCGAAGGCAATTACCGTTTTCTCATACATCCTCAAAATTATGATTCAACAACAGTGAGTTTTAACGTAATAAGAAAGGAAGATAACCCCTACATACTCTACGAAGAAGGAATGGCAAAATCCTATTACGTTAAATCCTGTGGAGATATTAGCTTCCATGTTACCACTTCAGAGGGAACACCGATTAAAAATGCAGAAATAGATATTTCGGCAATAGCTCATGGAAAAACAAATAGTGATGGAAATAAGACCTTTGAAAACGTAAAAAGCGGAACACAAATGATCACAATAAAGGCGAAGCATTTCGAAACCAAATACCTTGAAGTTGATGTGCCGTACAATGGACAGATTACGGAAAACGTTGTACTTAATCCTGCACCAAAGGGAATAGCCACCGTTCACATAGAAACAGACTCCTGGCCAGTCAGTCTCGACATATATGATAATGATGCTCATTATTTCACACAGGACGTTGAAACTCCCGTAGTGAACATTGAATTATTTGAAGGTTCATATAAAGTGGAAGCATCTAAAGGAGAGGAAACGACAATAAAATCCATACGGGTTTACGGTGGAGAAAATGCAAATGTTACTGTCGATGTTAAAAAATCAGAACCTCACACTGCTACTGAGCAATCAAAAAAGCTGAGATCAAAATCTGATTTAATAATACCAGCAGCCTTGTATGGTTACACTCCACCGCCGGGAGAGCAATTTGACGTATCCATCATGATTGGATTGTTTAAACTTAAAGTGGAGCTTTATGGCAAAGAGAATGATAACGATCAAATATCCGAGATAAACATGGTAAAAGTCAACATTGAGTCAGGACCACAATTTGTTGATTCTGTATCAGCCACGTGGACACCGGTAAGCCTTGAAGATATTGGCGGGTTGTATTCTCCATCTGGCGTACCTGATTGGGTTGGCAAGCAAGGAGAACAAGCAGGCAAAGCTTTTGATGCCATTCCTTTCGTTAAAATGCCAGAAATCGAATTCAAAGCATCCTATGGTTCAGGATTGACAAAAGTCGTGTTAAGGGGAATAAAAATAGTTTCTGGTGATAGTGATTTCTATCAGAACCTTGACATAATACAAAACAATAAGAATTTTTCCGTCGAAATCCCAATTTCAGAACCAATTCAAATTTCGGATGAAAAAATATACGTTTATTTCCAGTTCTATGTTGGCAAAGGGCCAATCGATTTGGCAGTTTGGCCCGACCCCATACCCCTGTTCAACTTCATATGGAACGGTGTTTCAGCAAAAGGGTTGGACAATTTCACTGTGCTCTGGGAAATAAACACTAATTACACCCCATCAAAGAGCTCTCTAAATCTGGGATTTGTCAAAGCCACTTGGAGCTTGGATAAGCCGGATTTCGACGTGGATTTCGGATTGGATATACCATGGCCAATTTACGAATCAACAAAAGCAAACGAAACAAAGATGTACATATTGGGAAAAACAAATTTGGACTTCATCCAATCAGCTGGTTATCCATGGTGATCACATCTACAATATTGTACTATGAAGTAACTCCAGTTTTTCTTATTTACAACCATTAAAAAATGCCAGGATTTTTTAACAAACTGAATAACTTCACTAAGCCCAAGGTGTTATCTCTTGATCTTGCTATTTCGTGTTTTGGCGATATTGGTAATGGAACAATAATGATTATTTTCTTCTTTGCAATCTGGAAATGAAAGCTTTCTTTATTTTTGAAAGAATTAATATGATTTCTCTTCTATTAATGTATTTTGTTCTCGAACATAATTACTAAGTTCTCTTTTAATTGTTTTATTCTTTAATATTGCGTTTTTTATGAATTTGAATGAATAATTACCATAGAT
>QNAT01000202.1 GCA_003641555.1 Thermotoga sp. | reverse complement strand
ATTTACCTGGATTTTGGTCTATCCTATGCACTCGAAGTTTTAATGGCAGTATGGGTTTTTGATATTTCGGCATATTTCATTGGAAGTAATCTTGGAAAACATCAATTGTTCCCTTCTATAAGTCCTCATAAAACGTATGAAGGACTTATAGGAGGATTTTTAGGAGCATTTGTTTTCTTCCTACTATATCCCTATGTTGTAGAACCTATATTTGGGAAATTTTACATAGCAGGTTGGTATCATGCATTGTTGTTGGCAGGGATGTTGAGTTTTACTGACACGATGGGAGATCTGATGGAATCTAAGATGAAGCGTGATGTGAATATCAAAGATGCAGGATTCATCATGCCCGGGCATGGTGGAATGCTCGATAGAGTGGATGGATTAGTCTTCACCGTTCCATTTTATTTTATGTATCTAACATTATTCATTGGCAAATGAGGTGAGCAAATGACAGGAAGTGAGATAAGAGCAGAATTTTTGGAATTCTTTGCTTCAAGGGGACATAAAGTGCTTCCAAGTGCTTCTCTTATCCCTGACGATAAGAGTTTACTCTTGACAGTAGCAGGAGTTGTTCCATTCAAGCCTATATTATGGGGAAAGATAGAACCGATTTATCCCAGAATAGCCACAGTCCAAAAGTGTGTTAGAACAGCAGATCTGGATAACGTTGGTAGAACTGCGCGTCATCATACCTTCTTCGAGATGCTCGGAAATTTTTCATTTGGTGATTATTTTAAGAAGGAAGCTATAAAATATGCCTGGGAGTTTGTTACTCGAATATTGAAATTGGAAGAAGAGAAACTATGGGTTTCCACATATTCGGATGACGATGATGCATTTGATATATGGAGAAATATCATAGGTATCCCTGAGAAAAAAATAGTCAGGATGGGTAAAGAAGATAATTTTTGGGGGCCCGTTGGACATTCTGGCCCTTGTGGACCCTGTTCGGAGATATTCTATGATACGGGGCCAAAACCAGAATGTAAGTGTCCTCCCGAAGAATGCGATCCTACCTGTGAATGTGGTAGATTCGTAGAATTATGGAATCTGGTCTTCACAGAGTATTATGCGGATGAAAATGGTACTCTATATCCCTTACCCAGTAAGAACATAGATACCGGTGCCGGATTAGAACGTGTGGCATCTGTAGTACAAGGAGTTCCCACAAACTTCGATACAGATCTGATATTGCCCATAATAAATGCAATAGAGGTTTTGCTTTCTTGTGAATATGGAAAAAATGAGGAAACAGATGTCTCTATAAAGATAATAGCAGATCACATAAGGGCGATAACTTTCCTCATATCTGATGGTGTTTTGCCTTCCAATGATGGGCGTGGTTATGTCTTGAAACGGCTTATACGGAGAGCTATGAGGAGGGGAATACTCCTTGGACACAATAAGCCCTTTTTGTATTCCCTTGTGGATGTGGTAGTTGACAATATGAAGGATGCGTATCCTGAACTCGTATCAAGACAGGCGTTTTTGAAGAAGATATTGAAGATAGAAGAAGAAAGATTCGGAAAGACATTGACCATTGGTGTGAACATGCTAAAGGATATAATGAGTAAATCGACAGATAGAATACTCACGGGAGAAGATGCGTTTAAACTCTACGATACGTATGGCTTCCCATTGGATGTGATACGCGAGATAACATCGGAAAAGAACTTCGAAATAGATGAAGAAGGATTCAAGCAGTTAATGGAAAAACAGCAAGCCAATGCGCGTAAGGCCAGGAAAGAAGATACATCTCTTGATGTAGAGAGGGTATACAGAGATATCGAATCCTATGATGTAAAGACCGAATTCATAGGATATGAGTCTCTCGAAGGGAAAGCGAAGGTCTTGTTTATAATCAAAAATGGCGAAATGGCAACGATTTTGAAGGAAGGAGAAAAAGGTTTTCTGATCTTCGATAAGACACCATTTTATGCCGAAAAAGGTGGGCAAGTCGGGGATATAGGTGTGGTGATAACGGATACCTTCAAAGGTAGTATTCTCGATACTACAAATCCTCACAAAGAGATAATAACCCATAAGATATTGGTGGAAAAGGGTAGTATCAGTGTAGGGGAAGAGGCAGTATTAAGGGTAAATGAGAGAAAACGAAAGGCAATAGTTAGGAATCACACTGCCACTCACCTTCTACATGCCGCCTTGCGGAGAACTCTCGGTGAACACGTGCGACAATCTGGCTCTCTGGTGTCACCCGAAAGAATGAGATTCGATTTCTCGCACTACGAGAAACTCAGTGAGAAGCAAGTAAAACAAGTAGAAAATATGGTAAACGAATGGATATTGATGAATCTACCAGTTAATGTGAAGATAACGACATTACAGGATGCCAGGAAACGTGGTGCTATGATGCTTTTTGAAGAGAAATACGGTGAACGAGTGAGGTTAGTGGAGATCGATGATGTGAGTAAAGAATTGTGTGGGGGTACCCATGTGAAAGCAACAGGAGAGATAGGCATGTTCAGGATCATTTCTGAAAGTGCTGTTTCATCCGGGATAAGGAGGATAGAAGCCGTAACTGGTGAAAAGGCATACGAATTATTCTTGAGAGAAGAAGAAGAATTGAAGAGGCTTTCCAATGTGCTTTCTATCCCTGTTGAAGATTTACCCGATAAAATAAATTCACTTTTGAAAGATATAGAAGATAAAAAGAAGGAGATCGAACAATTTAAATCGAAGGAGATATCGCATATAGCCCAGGGCTTGTTGAAAGGTGCTAAAAAGATAGGTGGAGTGAAAATCATAGCGGAATGTACAAAAGCCATGGATATGGAATCGTTAAAAAAACTCGCCGATCTTCTTACCATGAATCAGAAGAATATCGCTGTTATTTTATCTTCTGAAGCAAATGGTAAGGTTAGCTTTATCGTAAAGATATCGGATTCACTT
Organism: Thermotoga sp.; assembly: GCA_003641555.1. GTDB lineage: Bacteria > Thermotogota > Thermotogae > B3-G13 > B3-G13 > B3-G13. The sequence goes on along the minus strand of QNAT01000202.1, from coordinate 1,117 downwards.
ACAGATAGATTGGATGCTGGAAGGATAGCAAAAGAAGTTGCAAAAGTGGTAGGAGGAAGCGGTGGTGGCAGGCGAACGTTTGCGAGTGCAGGAGGCAAAGATACAGCAAAGATAAACGAAGCCCTTTCGAGAGGTTTTCAATTGGTAAAAGAAAGCATTAGTTGAGGAGAGACACGAAATGGATAAAGAAGAATTGATGAATATGTTGGATAAGGCTGGTGCTGTCCAGTATGGACATTTCTTGTTATCCTCCGGTATGCATTCTGACACATATGTTCAATGTGCGTTACTATTAAGATATCCCGAATACGCTGAGAGGGTGGGAAAGGCATTGTATTTACTGTTTTCAAATATTATTTTCGACTTAGTCGTATCTCCTGCGCTCGGTGGCATCATAATTGGATATGAAGTGGCAAGAAGCGCTCATAAACCTTTCATCTTCACTGAGCGAAACGAAAAAGGAGAAATGATGTTGAGAAGAGGTTTTACAATAGAAAGCGGAATGAAGGCTTTAATAATAGAAGATGTAATTACCACCGGGCGATCTACTCGTGAAGTCAAAAGAGTAGTTGAGGATCATAGAGGAATAGTGGTAGGATACGGTTCAATAATCGATCGTTCTGGCAATACATGGGGGAATATCACCCCGGAGAAAAAGGAAAGTGATACGATGAGTTCTATAGAACTTCGCAGTCTTTTGAGGATGGATCTGAATCTATATGTTCCTTCCGAATGTCCTCTCTGTGCAAAAAGCATCCCTTTAAAGAAGCCTGGGAGCAGAAAGATAACCAAACACAATTAACTTAACCCTTTCAATTATAAGGGATCGGGTTTCAACACTACCTGAATTTTCTAAAACTTCCACCAATTTCTCTTTCTCACGCTTTTTATTGAACGTGTAATATGCAAGTGCACCGGGGGTTTTCTTGAAATGGAATTTATCGACATATATCTCCATCTCTTGAGGAAGTTTCACCCGGAATCTCCATCTCTTATTATACCTTATGTAATTTCTCATAAATCTCTCTATCACAAGCCTCTCACCTTCGGATAAATAAATCTTTTTCTTACCCTCATTGGGTATCCTATTCAAGAAATGCAATACAGCTGCCTTTCT
>QNAT01000201.1 GCA_003641555.1 Thermotoga sp. | reverse complement strand
GGTTTCACCTATACAAAATATGACCTTTAACCCTTTTCCTATCACAGAATGAATCTTTTCATTTACAAATTCGTCTGTTTCTTTAAAGTATTTTCTGCGTTCCGAATGACCGATTATCACGTGCGTTACTTCTATTGCCTTGAGCATGAGGGGTGATATCTCTCCTGTGAATGCACCACTATCGGCTGAATAAACGTTCTGAGCGCCAACTTCAACGTTGCTCCCCCGGGTTATTTCCACGACATCCGAAAGTGCGGTAAATGGAGGGAACACGGCTATTTCACATCGCTTAAATACGCTTACCTCATCTACGAGTTCGGAGACAAAAGAAATCGCCTCACGATTCGTCTTGTTCATCTTCCAATTTCCTGCTACAAATGGCCTTCTCATCCCAATTCACATCTCCTTGTCCTTTATAGATGCTATGCCCGGTAGTTCTTTACCTTCCAGAAATTCCAGGGAAGCCCCTCCACCTGTGGACACATGTGACATTTTATCTGCAAGCCCAAATCGTTCTACTGCTGCCGCCGAATCTCCTCCTCCTATAACAGTCATGGCATCAGAATTCGCAAGCATTTCTGCTATTGCATGTGTACCCTCAGAGAATGGTTTTATCTCGAATACGCCCATAGGACCGTTCCACACTATGGTTTTGGCATTTTGCAATTTATCCTTGAAAATCTCAACGGTCTTAGGCCCTATATCAAATCCCTTCCATCCCATAGGTATGCCCTCTTCAATATCCACAATTCTTCTCTCTGTCTTCGATTTCATCTCTTGAGCAATAACACAATCGATGGGTAAAACCAATTTCACCTTCTTTTCGTTTGCTTCGTCGATAATAGAACGAGCTAAATCCAATTTATCTTCTTCAACAAGAGAACTTCCCACAGCCTTACCTATCGCCTTCAAAAAGGTGAACATCATGGCGCCGCCTATCAAGATCATATCTGCCTTTTTCATCAGGTTCTTTATAACTCCGATCTTATCGGATACCTTAACGCCACCCAGTATTACTATATAAGGATGTGTTGGTGAGATCACCACCTTGCTCAAGTATCTTATCTCCTTCTCCATCAAAAAACCTGCTACAGAGAGCAGATATTTTGCAACTCCAACGTTGGATGCATGCGCCCTGTGTGCTGTCCCAAATGCGTCATTCACATGGATGTCACCGAGTTTCGCCAATTGCTCAGCAAAATCCGGAGAATTTTCTTTTTCTCCGGGATAGAACCTTGTATTTTCCAGGAGGATCACATCTCCTGGTCTCATCTGTTTTACCGATTCTTCTACTTTTGGACCTATTGTGTCATCCATCATCTTAACGGGCTTGTTGAGTAATTCACTCAATCTCCTTGCAACAGGTTTCAAGCTGTACTTCGCATCCCTTTTACCCTTAGGTCTGCCAAGATGGGACATCAAGATCAATTTAGCATCCATTTCCAATACATATTTTATGGTATCCAATGACGCTCTTATTCTCTTATCATCTGTGATCTCTCCTGTTTTTTCATCGAGCGGACAATTGAAGTCCGCTCTCATCAACACTCTCTTTCCTTTAAGATCAACATCCTTTACCGTCATCTTCGCCATGGATTACAGCTCCTTACTCGCAATGAGAGCAATGGTATCCACGATCCTGCTGGAATATCCCCACTCGTTATCATACCAGGTCAGGATCTTGACCATATTTCCTCCCATTACCTTTGTTGAAAGGGCATCCACAGTAGCGGAACAGGTGTTGCCTATGATATCTCGGGAGACCAATGGCTCTTCAGTATACCCCAGTATTCCTTTCAATTCATTCTCTGAATAGCGTTTCAATACCGCATTTACTTCCTCTGCAGTGGTGTTTCTCTTAACTATGATCGTCGTATCCGATATAGAAGCGCAAACAGTGGGAACTCTTATTGCCATTCCATCGAATTTCCCTTTCAGCTCTGGCATAACCTGTGTTACTGCCACAGCTGCATTGGTGGTAGTTGGAACAATAGAAACGGCAGCAGACCTTGCTCTTCTCAGATCTTTGTGGGGAGCATCCTGAAGTCTTTGATCAGCTGTATAAGAATGAACCGTGGTCATCAAAGCCTTTTCGATCCCAAATTCCTTCAGCATGACTTTTATCATAGGAGTTAGACTGTTGGTCGTGCAGGATGCCATAGAAATTATATTGTGTTTGCTGGGCACATAGGCTTCTTCGTTGATCCCTATGTTTATCATAACCGCATCTTCGCCTTCACCTTTGTAACGAGCAGTAAGGACTACCTTCTTAGCTCCCGCAGTGAGATGTTTTCGACAGTCATCTACCTTTGTGAATCTGCCTGTCGATTCCACTACGATTGACACCCCAAGCTCTTTCCAGGGCAATTCAGCAGGGTTCCTCTCCGCAAGGACTTTGAGTTCTTTACCGTTTATCAATATCGAATCGTCCTTTGCGACGACTTCTCCAGGGAACTTACCAAATGTTGAATCATACTTGAACAGATGTGCCAGAGTCTTTGCATCTGTAATATCGTTAACCGCTACAAAATCCAGATCTTTCTCTTTACCATACGTTAAAGCAGACCTCAACACCAATCTTCCAATTCTTCCAAAACCGTTTATACCAACTTTTACCTTAGACATAACATTACCTCCTTTATATATTTATTGGTAAATTCATTCCACCTGTTGCATTCTTAACTTCTTCTTCCCTTTTCGCATTGATCTTCTCCAGAAGGTCAGAAATAGCTGCCTGGACCAGATCCTGCAGCATTTCTACATCTTCAGGATCCACAACTTCCTTAGTTATTGTAACATCTTTCACAATATAATCACAAGTTGCCACTATCTTGATTGCACCACCTCCTGCGCTGCCTTCTACCTCTATCTCCTTAAAGCTATCCTGAACCTTTTGGACATTCTTGCTTATCTGTTGAAATTGTTTCATCATTCCACTCATGCCCATATTCCCAAATCCCTTTCTCTTTGCCATTTGAATCACCTCTCTGTGGCATATTCATTATCATTTACGAACGATCTTCACATTCCCCCCCAACAATAGTTGGGCTTTTCTCACCAATTTAGCCATTTTATCTTCTTCATTCAAGAACTTTTTTGAGGAGAGCATAGGGATAAAAGTTACATCCGCACCCGCAAAATCCTTATACATCTGCTTTATTCCCATCTCTTCCCTTATGAACATATCATAAAGGAAATCTGCTCCTGCCTCGAACTCTATTTTCACTTTATCCTCCTTCTCGAATTTAACATTTGCTTGAGCGAGGAGTACTCCTATATCTATTTTACCTTTCTCAAGATTATACTTCACGAACTCTTCCCATTTATCAGGGACATTTTCTTCGGTTGCCTTTTCCACCTTCTCCTTCACTATTTCTTTCTCTGGACGAATAGTATAAATATATGAAAGCAAAGATAAAGTCATCGTGGATCTCTTATCTTCCAACAGCTTCATTTCTCTATCGATTTCCATTAATTTTCTACCCAGATCTACCAATGATCTTACATCCGTTAGGGGAGAAGAATCTTCACCGAGCATACTCTTTATCCTATTCTCCACATACAAAATGGTACCGGTTAAGAATGCCTCCGGGTCCTTACCACTTTCGAACAAAGCATCAAGTTCTTGCAACAGCGCTTTTACCCTTCCGCTTAACACGATATCGACGAAGCGTTCTATCCACTCCTTTCCTACTTCACCAGAGACTTCTATTACATCATCGACGTCAATAGATTTTTTATCGACAGTATAAGTCGATACCTGCTCGAAGATCGATATCGCATCTCGCATCGAACCGTTTGCCTTATTTGCTATTATTTTCAAAGCTCCATCAGATATAGATATATTCTCCTTTTTCGATATCTCTTTCAAAGATTCTATGATCACCCCGGGAGGTAATCGCTTGAACTCAAGAACCTGGCATCTCGACAGGATCGTTTCTGGTAATTTATTGATTTCTGTGGTGGCAAGAACAAATATGACATGAGGAGGGGGTTCTTCCAGAGTTTTCAGAAGGGCATTAAATGCTTCTCG
>QNAT01000200.1 GCA_003641555.1 Thermotoga sp. | reverse complement strand
TCTGGATTCGGTAAACGAACCTGTGATGTAATAGCTAGGAGTTAGAGGGATAGGAGATTTCACATACGTGAACGTCGCAACGTTCGTATGCGGGTAGTATTTGAATGTAAGGGTAGTTGCGTCTTCTGGCAGTGAGAGTATTCCGTTGCTGCTTCCTCCAGCGGCATACCAGGTCTTCCCGTTGAACGTTTGAGGGTCTACCCAGGTTGCAGTTGCCACTGTCAGCTTATATTCATAAGTACCATGAGGAACACTGGTTGCCTCGTATGTGAACGTACCATCACCTGTTGAGGTCATCGTAGCACTACCCCAACTGTTTAAATCACCATGCCAATACATGTTCTTACTATCCTTCGTATTATCTCCGATTCCGATTATCTCTCCATCTTTGAGCAACGATGGAGTGACGTAGAACGTGGTGTTTGCTCCTCCGAAGGCAAAGATCTTGTTTCCGGTCTTCGAGCCATACTTCGCGGATATGCTACCGTCATCGCCAGTCTTGAGAACGTAATACAAGAATGTGGCGTGATCTGATGTGTCGATGGTCAGTTTGTTATCCACGAACTTGAAGTTCTTCAAAACAACAGGCTCTTCTGACCAATCGTTATAACTCGTGACCAGGTAGTACGAGTTCTTCTCCAGATTTACCGTAGGATGTATGAGAAAGCACCCGGAGATTAAAGCAGACAACACCGCTAAACCTACAATAACTACGAGAATACCTTTTTTCATACTACTACCTCCTCAATATTTTTGATTTGTGGGATTTGAAAACCCCTCGGTACCCCTTTCAATAGCAGAACTGAAGTAAGAAATCCGATTCAATTTTAAAAGACCATCTGAGAATCTACATTATCTCTGTCCTGATAAAAAATTATAACACACTTTCATACTTTGTAAAGCCGTGGTTCGATCACAACTCCTTATCACCTTTCTATTTCTTCATATGCTTTCAAAGTTCGATATCTGTAACAGATCTTCTTTCACTTCCACTCCATATATTCCTCTTTTCATAAGAGAATTCATTATACACTCATTTACATTCAATTGTGATTCAGATCACAGAATTGTAAAGTAGAATATTGTAAAATACTATCAGGAAAAAGAAAAGCCCCCTTTGAGATAGAAATGCAAAGTCATCTTCATCCCCGAGATGACTTTTTTCTTATCCTTTCTTATCTATAAAACGTGGTGTTACATTCTTCGGTAGTTTGAAATAGCCATTCGAAAAAGCCTTCTGTGCTGTCTGAACTTTCTTCATAGCCTTGCCTACCACTTCCATCTCATTTGATATTGCCTTTTCAAACATCTTATCATATTTCACGATCTCGTCCATCATCTTTTTATTTTCTGATATCTCATCAGCGATATCATCCCATTCACTTTTACTACACAATTCTTCTTCTGAGATTTTGTACCTGCTTAAAATACCCATTATTTTATTCGATATCATCTTGCATTTCTCAATGTGAGAAGATCTGCTTTTTAAAAAATTCGTGAATGAAGACATGTCATTGAGATCAAAAGATGGAGAGAAATTGCGAGTTATCTCCAATATGATATTCAAGACCTTGTGTTTTTCCTTCTCTAAACTTCTGATGAGATTCAGGCCATTTTCATCTATTTTCGATCTAAAAAACGCAGATTCCCTTTTTTCCATTTCGAGCCCTCTGTAAAGACTTTTTACCAAATTGGTATTTCTTTGAGATTTGAAAAATTGCTTTCCCTTTGTACGATAAATTCTTATAAAGAATTCTATTTTCATTTGTGTTAATTAGTGGTTAAATAACCACTATTATTATAACATTTTTTCTTTCCGATGCATCTATAAAGGCCAGGATGTTTTTGATCCGGCCTGCCAGATTATTATTTCATGCTTTTCCTCTTTTTGCAACTTCCTTTCATATTCAACATTATATTCATTATTCATTTCTTTTGTCTTGATACAAATCAAAACCCCAACGAAACGATTTTATTCTACACTATACATAAGGTACTTTACCATCTTGCTTCGGCTAAATATACCGAAGATCAGTATTTTCATGATACAATTATGGTTAGAATCTCATTTTGAGAAAGGGGTAATTGTTCTGTGATATTATTCGATTTTCCGGGTAACCATACAGATGAGGTATTGAAAATCATCTTAAAAATTGCAGAAGAAAGGGTGATAGATTACCTGGTTTTTCCAAGTACGACTGGTGATACTGCCAGGAAGATATCAAGATTTGGAATTGGAAAAGATATAAAACCTATAATAGTTACACATCACATAGGATTTAATATTGATGGGGAGGATGAAATGGCTGCAGGGGTAAGAGAACGATTAAGAAAAATGAATATACCTGTCCTCACAACTACCCATCTCTTTGCAGGGCTGGATAGGGCATTTAGAAAGCAATTCGGTGGTATATATCCTGCTGAGATAGTGGCTATGACATTGAGGATGTTTTCCGAGGGTATAAAAGTAGCGGTAGAAATAGCAGTGATGGCTGCAGATGCAGGATTGGTTCCTGTGAATATTCCTATTATATCAACTGGAGGAACGGATAGGTATATAGATTCAGCTGTAGTTATAAAACCTTCTAATTCTCCGAACTTCTTTTCGACAAGGATACTCGAGATCCTTTGTATGCCGAGGCCAGTAAAAAAGAAATAGGGTAAAGGAAAGAGGTGTATTGAATTTGGCAGATTACAGGATAATCTGGATTGTATTGGATAGTGTAGGAATAGGCGCTCTTCCCGATGCAAAGGAATACAATGATGAGGGAAGTAATACCTTAGTCAACACTGCAAAAGCCGTTGGTGGTTTAAATCTTCCGAATCTTCAAAAATTGGGTTTAGGGAATCTGGATAACATAGAAGGAGTGCCTCCCGTAGAAATAGCCGAAGGTGTATATGGCACTATGAAAGAGAAAAGTAAAGGTAAGGATTCAACAACAGGCCATTGGGAGATGGCAGGTTTGATAACTCACAAGCCCTTCCCTACTTATCCTCATGGATTTCCTGAGGATGTAATAGAAGAATTCGAGAAGCGCACTGGTAGAAAAGTTATTGGAAATAAACCAGCATCGGGCACTGTGATAATAAAGGAATTGGGTAGAGAACACGAACGTACAGGAACTCTTATCGTTTACACCTCAGCAGACAGTGTGTTCCAGATAGCTGCTCATGAGGATATCGTCCCTGTTAAAGAACTTTACAGATATTGTGAGATAGCACGTGAGATACTCAAAGGAGAACATGGCGTGGCAAGGGTAATAGCGAGACCTTTTATCGGAAAATGGCCGAACTACGTGAGAACTGCTAATAGACGGGATTTCTCCATAAGGCCTCCTGAACCTACTGTTTTGAATATATTAGTTGAAAATGGTTATCCTGTTTATGCCGTTGGGAAGATATATGATCTGTTTGGAGGTAGTGGTATTACCAAATCCATACATACCGAAAACAACATGGATGGCGTTGATAAGACCATTAAGTGGATGGAAGAGAAAGATTGCCCATGTTTGATATTCACGAATCTGGTCGATTTCGATATGAGATACGGACACAGAAACGATTATGCAGGATATGCGAAAGCACTTGAGAATTTCGATAAGAGATTGCCTGATATAGAGTCCGAGATGACAGAGAAGGATATCCTGGTAATGACTGCAGACCATGGTTGTGATCCTACAACACCTTCAACAGACCACTCTCGTGAACGTGTGCCGTTACTGATCACCGGTAAATCGATAAAGAAAAACACATATATCGGTGAGCGAGAAACCTTTGCCGATCTCGGACAAACTGCTGCAGAGATGTTCAGTGTGCCTCCTACGAAGGATGGGGTAAGTTTCGCAAAAAAGATATTAAAATTTGACAGGTAAGTTTTGCCCTTATTACCAATTATGTAAATACGTAATTTTGATTTGTAAACCAGGAAAGGAATGCCTTTGATAAAGATCATTTTACCAGGGAATACAAATGAAAGATGAAGTTGACTTTGCGAAGGAGATATTCAGATGGATTGTGAAGTTGTAGATTTTCCTTTAGGGAGGATCGTTATACTC
>QNAT01000199.1 GCA_003641555.1 Thermotoga sp. | reverse complement strand
TTGCCAGGGAGACCTTCCTCTGTTGGAACCAGGTGAAGGGAATCTATCCTTTACGAATGCCTCTAAACCTATGTTGCGAATGAAATCATGAACTAATAGCAGACCCCCGAATGGAGTGACTTCCATTTTACCCTCTTCAGGTGTATAATCTTCATGAGAAAAACCTCCTGTTTGTTAGGTATATTATACACGAAACCAGGAGGTTCTTTTTTATAACGAGTAATTTCCCATCATATATCTCCTTTCACCCAATGGGTGAAAGGAACAGCGTCGTAAGACCTGTGGTGAACAAAGGGAAGTTACACTATATTTCCATCTCTATCCGGGATTTTGGGTCAATCTATCTCCAATGATCATAGTATTTTCTTTTGCCACATGGAATTTTTTCAGAAGCAATTCGATGATCGAAGGATTGGGTTTTCCTATGATCTCATCTGGTCTTCTTCCTGTTGCCTTGTAAATTAACTCTATCATAGAACCCGTATCCACCAGATCTCCTTTCTCATCTGGACAGGTAGGATCGGGATGGGTCGCTATGTATTCTATACCCTTTCTAACCGAATGGCAGAATCGCGTTAATTTCCAATAGGTAAGTGTCATATCAAATGCGAGTATAGCAGCATCGGGAAGGACATCGGTTAACTCAAAACCGTGGCTTTCGAATTGCCTTTTCAATGCTGGTGTACCAAGCAAGTGTACTTTAGCAGTTGGTAAGTGATCCTTAAGATAAATCAATGTGGCATCTCCGGAGGTGAATATTTGTTCGCGACCTACATCTAACCCCATATGCCTCAACTTTTTTATATATGAAGTGGAATCATAGGCGTTGTTGTTCGTCAGAAAAACAAATTGCTTTCCCTTTTTTCGTATTCGTTCTATGAAATCCAAAGAACCCTTGTATGGCTTATTTCCAAGATAAAATGTCCCATCTAAATCCAATATAAACAACGATATACTTTTAAAAGTCGTATCTTCAACTTTTTTAAGAGTTTTCCCATATAACATATATCTATCCTTTTACAATTCTTATGAGGTTTTCTCTGTACCTCCGGGCAATTCATGCATAAGAATCTATGCCGGATATAGAGTTTAATATAGCCTGCAACTGGGCTAATATCTCAGATTCGGAGGAAATAGCATTAAATGAGGGAGGAAATGATATCTTACCAGTATTGTTTTTCCCATTGGTATGAGGTATAACTGCAAGCTTATATGCCAGTGATAGATTCTTCTGGATATTTTGAAGGAGTTTTTTCTGCCTCGCCTGCATTTTCTTTAGCCTTACCAGATTCATTACTCTTTTCATTCTTGCCTTACTCGATCTCAATTTTTCTTTTTCTTCCTCGTCATCTGGAAGATTCTCTTTCTGCTCAAGTTTTCTTTCTATCTGAGCCAACTTCCTCTGTACTTCCCTTTCTACATCATTTGCTTTATCTTCTACTTTATCAATGCTATCTTTCATATTTGTACTATTATCACTTGTGTTCGTGACGTTATAAAGAGCAGAATTTTTAGTATTACCATTTACATCCAATTTCTCTTCACTTTTAGGCTTAACAATAGTAGCCTCGGTTCTGCCAGATACGGTAGCAAGGAAAGAACCTTTGAATTGTCTGTTGAGAGAAATATTGGAATAGACTACATATCCTCCTTCACGCAATGCTTCGCTTTTGAACCTTGCCAGATTTTCGAGCTCATGTGAAGTAACACGAAGAGTACTCTCGCTTGCTCTTGCAGGAGTTGCTATACCTGGTTCCCCCAGGTCAAGTTTATAATACAAAACTGGATCCGTTATCACAGGTCCTACTCTCATATTCACTCACTTACTTCCCGATGCTTCTCCTCTATTCTTTTATCGGAATAATTTTGCCTATCTTTATAAGGTCGAATAATTTTTTTACGTATCCTTCTTTCAGATTAACGATCTCCATTGAACCATTGTTTTCCTTTAACCTTGAATACACCAGTAAGATCTTACCGATTCCAGAACTATCCAAACTCTTCAATTCTCTAACATCAAGATATACTTTCCTTACACCCTCCTTTATCAATTCAAACATCGATTCCTTAAATTCCCTGGATGTAGTTATATCCAGCGTTCCTTTAAGGTATACCGTTGCCTCGTTACCATCCCTTACGATTTCCACAGCTATCCATCTCCTTATCTAATCTATGGTGAGTAACATATAATACTATAATACGTCATCTATTCTCCATTCACCTGTTATTTATTACAAAGTTCCCCTACTCTATTATATTCATTTCTTTTGTCTTGATACAAAAGAAATGAACCAAAGAAAAATCAAGACCCCAACGGGATACACTATTCTTTTGTGGATCAATTCTAAACGGTCTGAAGACCTGTCCCTACGAGAACATGACCAAAATCCTAACGCTATAGTTTTTTCTCTATTGTTTTCTCTATGGCTGACCGGCTATTCTTCTTTTATTCATTTCACGTTAAACCCATATCTTCTCATAGGATAACCACTTCATAATTATATCACATCTATGTTATAATCTTTATGAAATGAAAAAGATAAAAATAGGTATTCCAAGAGGTTTGTATTACTATATGTATTTTCCATTCTGGTGTACGTTCTTCAAGTCGCTGGGGATGGAAATAGTGTTGTCCCCAACGACTAATAAGGGAATCTTAAATGATGGTGTACGATATTCTGTAGATGATATATGTATATCAGTTAAGGCGTATCATGGGCATGTGAAATACCTGTTGAACAAAGATGTAGATTATGTCTTTGTTCCTCGTATAGTGAGCGAAGAAAAGCACAAATATAATTGTCCTAAGTTGACTGCTTTACCCGATCTGATCAAGAGCGCTTTTCCAGAGGATAAGGATAAAATATTGACATTGAATCTTGGACCTTTTCAAAGAGAGGAATATCGATTCGCCTTTTATACTCTTGGGAAAAAATTTGCTGTTAAGGAATCTCTTGTAAAGGAGGCTTACAAAAAGGCTGAAAAGATCCAGCGGACAGCAGAACGATATCTGCACAGCGGATTTAATACTTTGCAGGTATATGAAAAAATAGATGATCCATCTTCTTTGTTGAAGAATGAAAAAAATAAAAACAATATGCTAGTAGGTGTGGTTGGTTTTCCATACGATGTCTATGATACTTTTTTGAGTTCCTCACTCTTGAAGAGATTAAACGATATGGGTATCGATGTTCTCGTATCCAATATGCTGGATTACAATGGGTTACCAAAGTACAGGGATTTTGCTCCCAGAGATCTCTTCTGGTATCAAGGAAATTATGTTCTCAGAGCAGGTTTATATTTTTTGAGTTCTACTTCAATAGATGGTGTGATAAGCATGTCATCTTTCGGATGTGGTTTGAGTTCTATCTACACCAAGATGATGGATATATACAACAACACACATCATAGAAAACCCTTACTCCATCTGGTCATAGATGAACAAACCGGAGAAGCGGGTATGGTTACCCGTCTGGAGGCATTCACAGATCTTGCAAAATTGAAAAAAGAAGGTGAGTTGTAATGTCACAGGGATGGACATACGTATTCCCAAGAATGGGCAATTCATATATAGGATTTAAGGCATTTTTCGATGTGGTGGGGAAAGAGGTTATCCTTCCAAAACCGATGAACAAAAGAATACTTGAGTTAGGTGTGAAATATGCACCAGAAGGGATGTGTTTTCCCTTTAAGGTTTTGCTTGGACAGTTCATAGATATATTAGAATCATACAAGGATAGAAAGTTTAAACTGGTATCCTTAGGGCAATACGGACCCTGTAGATTTGGCTATTACACGATTCTTCACGAGAAGATTCTGAAAGAGTTAGGATACAAGAATTTCGAAATGTTGACATTAGATGGCAGTTTAGCACATCCTTTACCACTTGGTATATGGAGAGAATTGAAGGCTATTGCTCAACTCCTGGGGTTCAACCCTCCCTGGAAATTGATGCAGGGCTTTGTAAATGCTGGATATAAAATATACTTCACAGAACTGATAGAAAAGAAGGCTTATTATATCATGGCAAGAGAGTTAACGGAGGGAGAGGGAGAGAA
>QNAT01000198.1 GCA_003641555.1 Thermotoga sp. | reverse complement strand
CCCAGATGCAAGCTTTGCATGCCGTGAATCTGAAATATGATCTTCTGGAAGATATATTTGAACCAGTGGACAATTACAATGTTCAAAAGGTAGGGATAACTCTTAAGGGTTTAGTGAAGGATGTAGTAAAAGGTGGGCCAACCGTTAAAGGAAATGACTTCGACCTTTCTGAGAATCAGGTTATCCATTCCGCAAAGACATCAAATGTATACAGTTCCCTGGAAGAGATAGGTATAACAGAAGGTGAAGATGGTTATCTATCATTCGATAAAACGAAATTCAAAGATGTTTATCGCAATTATCCCCAGACTGTTGCCAGGATCTTCGATAAGGATAAGGGTTTTGCCATACGCTTGCATTCCACCCTTGAGGATGCGGTAAAAGAAAAGACAGGAATGATAGACCTTATGAAAGCAAGTATATTGAGTGGATTAAACGATATCCAGAAATATTCGTTGTATACGAAATATTCTTATCTCAACGAATATAAGCAGTCTCTTTCCGAACAACTCATTTCTTGAGGAAGATTTTCTCTTTCCATGCTTTTATGTTTTCTATTGCCCTCGCAGCCAGAAAATGCCTTCTCTTCCATTTGTTTTTCACTGGAATTGTTGGTAAGATGCCGAAGTTGGCGTATATGGGTTGAAACGATACATTTGGAGTAGTGATGTATCGGACTAATGAGCCCATCATGGTATCATCTGGTAAAGATTGGGGTTCTTCTCCTTTTATGGTCTTGATCAAATTTAAGGCAACGTACAGCCCCATAGCGGCAGATTCTACATATCCTTCCACACCAGTTATCTGTCCTGCAAACCATACGTTTGGATTCTTTTTCAATCTTAAAAATATATCCAGGCACTCCGGAGAATTGATAAATGTATTCCTGTGCATTACACCGTATCTAACGAAAGAGGCATTTTCCAGGCCAGGGATGAATCTAAAAACTCGCTTTTGTTCTCCCCATTTCAATCTTGTCTGGAATCCGACCATATTGTACATAGTTTTTTCTTTGTTCTCCGTCCTCAACTGAACTGCAGCGTAGGGCATTTTATTAGTACCTGAATCCACCAATCCCGTGGGACGCAAAGGCCCAAATCTAATCGCATCTTTGCCGGTTCTCGCTATCTCTTCTATTGGTTTACACCGTTCAAATAAAAGCCCTTTTTCGAACATCTTCATGGGTAAACATTCAGCATTTATCAATTCCTGCCAGAACCGTGTGTATTCTTCTTCGTTCATAAAGCAATTCAGGTAATCTCCCCCATCTTCCTGGTATCTGTTTGCTTTCACAACCCTGTTCATATCTATACTATCGGTGTAGATTATGGGAGAGACGGCATCGAAAAAATACAGATGCTCTTCACCTGTCATCTGTTTTATCTTTTTCGATAAAGATGAACTCGTAAGTGGTCCAGTTGCTATCACCCAGATTCCATCATCTATGGAAGTGATCTCCCGACGTATCAGATGGATATAATCTTCCCTCTCTATCATCTCAGTTACTCTGCTGGCAAAACGTTCTCTATCTACAGCGAGGGCTGTTCCTGCAGGTACACGGGTATCATCTGCTACTCTCAATATCAAGGAGTCCAATATTCGCATCTCTTCTTTTAGCACACCAGAAGCATTATCAATAGAAGTGGATTTCAAAGAATTACTGCATACTAACTCCGCTAAATATGGAGTCTTATGTACAGGAGTTTGGATCTCTGGACGCATCTCGTATAACTGCACATTTATTCCCTGTCTTGCAAGCTGATATGCACACTCGCTTCCTGCGAGTCCTCCACCTATGATATTAACCGTTGGCAATTCGAACAACTCCAGTTAGAATCAGGTCTCCTCATATATGAAATTTCCACTCATAACCGCCATCCACCAAATTTCAAGAAAGAAAAGACTTAGAATTTTGAAACCTGTGAAAAGCCATATTACTCCAAAAGTATAAGCTATCAAAGTGATTACAACATGCAAAATCAAGCCATTTTTGTTCAAAGAATTTCCTTCTTTAAACTTCATCCATCTCATTGGAAGGGGTAACCAATCGAAGAATGCCCCGAGGACAAAGAGATACCTAAGATCAAATAGTAACGCAGGGATAAAGGAAAAAACCAGCAAGTGTTACACAAATAATAGTCTTTACCTTGTTGTTCATAATTTTCACTCTCCGTTTTTCTGGACTGATATACGATTATACAATGCTTGAGATTCAAACCCTTTCGGTAAAATGTTCAATAATCTATGTTTTCTTTTTTAGAATATCTGATAAAACCTTTTCATGGATATCAAGTGCTCTTCGATTGTATAGAACAAAACGAATTCGCTTAACACATTTCAATTTGGGTATGCAGTCGAGTATCGTATCAAATGCTATTTTTGTTGCTGATTCCATGGGATAACCAAAGTAACCAGTAGAAATAGCAGGAAAAGCGATCGACTCTATCTTATTCTGCTCTGCTATCTCAAGAGCTTTGCGATAGCAACTCGCAAGAAGTTCATCGGATGGTTCATCTACTCCGTAGACAGGACCAAGACAGTGTATAACATATTGATTTGGAAGGTTATATGCACCAGTGATAACGCATTGACCAGGTTTTATCGGGGCCAATGGCAGACATTCTTCTTCGAGCTTTGGGCCAGCAGCACGATGTATTGCTCCGGCAACTCCTCCTCCTATTCGCAATTGAGCATTTGCGGCGTTTACAATCGCCACAAAATCCGCTTGATCTACTATATTACCCTGGATAACTTCCAGAGTAACACCGTGGAGCGTTTCTCTCATTTGAATACACCTCCAAATTTATCCTTCTGGGTTAATGTTTATTATATCAAAAAGTGTTATCTATCCTTTTGTATTACACTTCAAGGTTACGCTTTCTTTTAAGGAGAAGGATAAGAAAATAGCTCCTGATATAAGAATTGGTATGAGCCATAGCGTTCCGATTATTCCTATTTTATTGGCTAATTTCCCCATCACCATCAATATGATACTACCTGTTCCCCATGCAACACCCATAACGAGGCTGGAAGTAAATCCTCGGCTATTTGGCAGCATCTCTTGTGCATAAACAACATTGGAAGCCATAGTCCAGAAAGCAGCAAATCCAAATAAGATAAACAATATATAAGAAACAACGATATTCCTTATGAGTAAAAATGCGATTACTATTGGTAACAGTGTTGTAAAAGACAAAGTATTTACCCATTTTCTACCTATTTTGTCAGATAGATACCCTCCGAATATAGTACCAACACTTCCTCCTAATAAAGAAGAAGTTAGAAATATTCCTCCGGTAGTCAATGGATATCCTATACTGCTGAAGTATAGTGGTAAAAAATTGTTAAAAGTGGCCATTATTCCTGTCCTTAAGATCACCATCAAAGATATTAACATCACATATTTGAAATTCTTTTCTTTTAAAAATCCAAAATGGTTGCCATAAGGATTTATCACTTTTTTTGTGTTTCGCGGAGGCAAATATATAAGGAGTAGAAAAGAAACGATTATCGCCAGAATAGATGTAAGATATAGTTTTTTAAAGGAGAAATACGAATATATATAAACGATTGCTATAGGAGATAGCGATCCTCCTAATGAACCACCAATGGAAAAAAGAGACATCGCTCTACCCTTATGTTTGAAAGGTAAATCACCTATGAAGCTTGCTCCTTCTGGATGAAAAGCGGAGTTGAACAGTCTTCCAAAAGACAAGACTAATATTAGCAATGGAAGGGTGTTAACACTCCCCATAAGGCTCATCGATATTCCTGTAAGCAGTACCGCCAATATCATGAAATACCTTGATTTGAGCCTATCAGAAACAATACCAAAAAATGGCTGAGAAAACGCCGCTATGAGTGCTAACATGGCAGGAATCATAGTAGTCATCGATATATCTAAATCATATTCCTTCATTATTACAGGAAGTAATGGCGTTAGATATCCTGTGTACCAATCGACCGTGAAATGAGCTGTGGTAACAAAGAACAAATTTCTTTTATTCATAACCAACAATTTTAACACAAAACAAGTTTTTGTGAATTTGATAAGAAATCAGGT
>QNAT01000197.1 GCA_003641555.1 Thermotoga sp. | reverse complement strand
GTTGTTGCTCCTATGAACTTTATCTCTCCACGAGCGAGTGGAGGTTTGAATATAATCGAAGCATCTATGGCACCTTCAGCTGCCCCTGCCCCTACTATATTATGGATCTCATCTACGAACAGAATAATGGCTTTGTTGCTTTTGAGGATGTTTAAAAGCCCTTTAAGCCGTTTTTCAAATTCTCCCCTGTATTTCGTACCTGCTACCAATGATGCGAGATCGAGGGAAAATATTCGCTTGCCAAGAAGCAATTCAGGAACATCCTTCCTTGCAATCTTCTGGGCTAATCCTTCCACTATGGCTGTTTTTCCAACACCTGGATCGCCAATTAAAACCGGATTGCTTTTCTTTCTCCTAACCAGAATTTGCATCATTCGCTCTATTTCTTTTTCTCTGCCTATTACTGGATCGAGTTTTCCTTCTTCTGCTAATCTGCTGAGATCCACACCGAATCCTTCCAGCTCTTTCATTATCTTGGCATCGGTAGCATGAGCAGAATGAACTGTAGATTGTCGCTCACCGCTGAGCATATCCACGATCTCTTTTCTCAGAAGTTCCAGTTTTAAACCCAATTTCTGGAGTATATGACTGGCTATTCCCTCCCCCTCTTTTGTCATCCCCAGGAGTATGTGCTCTGTAGATATATTATTGGAACCAAGTATTCGAGCTTCTTCATAAGCAGTTTGAATAACCTTTTTCACTCTTGGAGTTATGGCAAGTTCCTTATCGGTGTGTATCGTCTGACCCCTTCCAACTATTATTTCTATTTCTTTTTCCACGATCGAAGGGGTTAAACCGTATTTCGACAAAATATAATATGCACCACCGCTTCCTACCTTTACCAGTGCGAGGAGTATATGTTCTGTTCCAACATAAGTATGCCCAAAAGCCTTAGCTTCTTCTTGAGCTATTATAAAAACCTGAGCAGTCTCTTTTGAGAATCTTGCAAACATATGATTCATATATATCACCTCGATAATTAAAAAAACACTCTTATATAATTATAACACAACTCACCAACTCACATAACCCATTTAGAGTCCTATCTCATCTGCGATGGACTGCATGGCTCTTACCCCTATATCCAGAAATTCGTCCAATGGGACGCCAAAAGATTCACAAGTTTTAATCTGTTCCCTACTTGCTCCTTTTGCAAATGCCTTTTCTTTGAACCTGCGTTTTACAAATTTACCATCTATTGCAGACAATTTTTTGGCAGGTGTTATCAAGGCTGAAGCTACTATCAAACCACTCATCGGATCTACAGCATACAATGCCTTTTCCATCAATGTTTCAGGGGTTTTCTTACCACAGTGTGCGAGTATGGCATCCATAATTTTCTTATCCACACCTTTGTCTTTCAACATTTCGATCGTGATCAAGCCGTGTTTAGAAGGATTTTCTACAGTTTCTGGATAATCCAGATCGTGGAGCAAACCTGCCATTCCCCACATCTCTTCATCTTCTCTAAAATGTTTTGCCAACGCTCGCATTATAGCCTCACATGCTAACATATGGTACACAAGGTTTCTGTTTTTCACGTGTTCTTTAACCATAGAATATGCCTCATCACGTTTCATAATAACAATATCCCTCCTCATCACTTACTTTTTTTCTTATTCTCATCCTCTATAATACCCCAGAAGAGTAAAATCATCCCCAGTGCCATAAAGAACCATAAGAAAATTTGGTTTGATAGTGATATATGGGCTTCCCTTGATGGGTTATAACCTTTCGGTATAGTTACGGATCCGGGAACCTTGAGCATAGTTGCAGCTCCCACCCAATAAAACCTGGCAATCCATTCATTTGCTATCCGTACCGATAAGGTGAAAATGATCAAAATCAATCCGACAACAACTTTCATTGGAAGATACCACACTCCTCCTTTTTTTGAATTATAACATAAATCGCTTTATGATATACTTTTTGAAGCGAAGTGAGTATAATTGTTCGTGATAATTCCTGACTAAATACAATAATGGGTTGATATTTAATGAGTAAACAGAATATCTTAAGAGATGGTATTGAAGAGTTTTTTCAGATACTCAGAAAGGATAAAAAAGACTGGGGGAGTTTCTATTTGGATACCTATGTTGGGATCTGGAAAGAATTCTTTGAAAATTATTTTAGGGAAATGAAATTATCTGAAGATGAGGTAACAAGGTGTATATGCTCCTACGATAGGCCATTCTTAGAATCCTTACGTACGATCTTAAAGCCTTCATCTAAGCGTTTTGTGAAAGGAAATGTGGCAAAGATGATCTCGAGTAATTTCATGAACAAGGTGCCTGATTTCGTTGTCTTTCTATTTTGCGGATTGGCAAAGAGGGGAATTGTAGAGGTGAAGATCAATGGAAAAAGGACAATAGGGGTTGATGTATGCTGGTATTGGAAAGAAGGAAGATTTGGAAGAATAGGAAAAGATATACTCAAGAGTATCCTCTTTTCGTAAATTTAGGTTCGATTCTTTTTATTATACAGCCCCCAATCTTGCCAAAGTTGGGCACGAGGGGTACTAAAAGGCCTGTTCTTGCCCTTTTTCCAGGCGGGCACATTGAGTCGTTTTGTGGACACAGAGCTGCTCAAGTGGCTTATCAATGACAGGAAGGCTTATCCCAAAATCCAGGCTGATCTTCCCAGCCATTTCAGACCATCAAGTATATTTTATACCTACGAATTCAGGTTTTAACCTTCTGCAGGATGAGCCAAAGCCTTATCATTCTGATGAATTTCATGCTTTACCCTGATCTGGATCTCCCTGGATTCGTATTTCATCTCCCTTGTGTATAACGTAGTTTTGGAAGGGGGCTTCTGGAAATCGATCAGATAATCATCGATCGTCTTATCTTCTGGATATAACATAAAACTGTTCATAGATATGAGATGCAGCAGATTTAAGACCTTCTTCAATATTCCTTTTCCACAGCGCTTCAATCTCTCAGACGCTTCTTTAGTCAGGAAAAAACGCTTTTTCCCTTTTGCAGCCCCTATCTTCGCCAGTTCTGCTAATAGGTCCAGAAGCGCTTGTTCGTCATCGGGTATTACTTTTGATTGCTTCATGCCCATTTCTTTTAGCACTACCTTGTATTTCTTTACAGAAATATCCAGAGATAGACTCTCGATCTTACCATCTTCTCTTTCTTGTTGAAATCTGATGCTCAAGTGTATGCTGCTTCCTTTTATGCTTCCCTGTACCCATGCATTCCTGCCGATGTTGGAAAAGGTTAAGCCAAAATTCACCACATCACTTTTCCCAACGAAAATAAAGGAATTGGATGGTTGGAAACCCTCTCTCGAAAGTTGTAAAGATGAAATAGAATTGTTTCTGACCTTTTCTCTCTGGTGTTTGATCACATCAGAAATACCCAAAAGATCGGGCGTCTTCACAGGCGCTTGGTTCACAACATTTAACACATTCATCTTCATCACCTCATTCCTTATATCGGCACATTTTGGGACGTCTACAGTTTATAAGATGTCAACCCATCTTTGATCCACATAATTCACAAACTATATAGTTTTTTATAGATCTCCAGGACTGTCAGAAGGTTGAGATGACACGATTTCAAATCAATGTTTTGCGAATGAAAGAAATTGCTTAAGGTAATAACTATTTATTACACTTTTGTGTGGAGAAGCACTTAAATTCTTTGTGAGAAGATCAGCTTCTGCCATAAAGAACATCGCATAATAACTTCTTGAGACACATGAGTCATAATCTCCAATATCTAAGACACGTTCTGCAGTAGTTAGGAATTTTTCTGCTTTCTCTATGAAATCTCTTATCTCTTTCATACTCTTACCCCTTCTTTTTTCACATTTAACATAAATGGATAATTGTGATTTTCAAAGAAATGTTCGGGAAGTGTTATAACTGAAATCAGCTTTCCTTCTTCAAGAAGTATATCGAAGAGAAGATCGCTCAGACTCCTTCTAACTTCAACAGGATTAAGTGATTCATCAACCAGTACAAGTATATCAACATCAGAATCTCTTGTAGCTTCACCCCTTACATGTGAACCATATAGAATAACCCTCCTGATCTTTTTCCCATACATCTT
>QNAT01000196.1 GCA_003641555.1 Thermotoga sp. | reverse complement strand
GTTATAAGAAATTTCTTTTTCACATATTCCTTCCCATTTTTCCCCAATTTCAATGCTTCTTCTGGGTGGAGTAAAAGATACTTTGTTCTTTCATAAGCCTCATCACTGTTGTTAACGAGATAACCGTTTACCCCATCTTCTATCTGAAGGGTAATACCTCCAACATTACCCCCAATAACAGGTCTTTCTTTCCATAACCCTTCGGTAACAGTCAAACCAAAACCCTCTTTAATAGACTTTTGAAGTACTATAAAAGCTCCCCTTTGGAATGCATTTACTTCATATGCCCCTACACCGTTGAAGTTTGTAAGAACCTTTACATCGAAATCCTCTCCGACATGCCTCAGTAGCCTATCGTAAAACAGCCATCCCTCAGGATCATCAGAAGCCATAGAACCGATCATGGCGAGTTGAATATCGAAATCTTCTTTTAACCGCCTGTAGATATCAACAACACCGATCGGGTCTTTCCATGGATCGAATCTCGAAACTTGAACCAACATCGGTTTACTCATATCAACATCGTAATGCCGAAACACTTCACTGATTTCCGATTCACTCAATTCCCTATTCTTCTCACTCAATGGATCTATTGAAGGTGGGATGAGTACTACTTTGCTCAACCCATAGGTTTCCTTGATGAAATCTTTCATAGTAAAGATCGTAGCGTCGTATTTCTTCATAAATGAAAATATGAAATCCCAGTATGCAGGATTAGCATTTGAAGTATCGATATGACATCTCCATATCCATTTACACTTTTTGTCCTTTGAATATTCGATCATTGGGATCGGTTGTGGATCATGAACAACTACTATATCATATAGATCTACATTTGTAGACTTAGCATTTTCCTCATTTACCCTCAAATACAGTTCTTTTTCTTCCCTGGTAAGATATCCCTCATGGCCTTGAAGCCCATTATGCATCTTCTTCGTTATGTTGAAAAAAGAATTATCCGCTTCCAATACCTCCCACTCAACATCGATACCAAGGTCTCTCATGAGGGGTATCATAGACTGCAAGATCTCCGCTACTCCCCCTCCAAAAGAGGTAGCACTGTACATCCCTATTTTCTTCCCTTTTAATACCTTACTAATCCTTTTTATTTCCTCACTATCTTCTACACTTAAAAAAGGCTTATAATCTTCGAACTTTCTTGATGCTATTCCTACAACTTTCCTCAAAACTTTACCTCCTTAAATACATCTCTTTTATATCAATTAAAGAGATGATATACTTGTTCTACTCTAAAAAGTGTATATTTACCCATGCTCATAAAAAGCATAATGTAGTCGTTTCGTAGGGACTGGTTTTTAAACCTGTCCGATTAGCCGAAGGTGAATAATTTGCTTTTTAGAGTGAAATGGGTATAACATCTATTCTTGCCGTTGTCAATGTTCATTTACTGGACCAACCTATCATTCCTTTAACATAATACTTTTGTAAGAGGGTGTAAACCAATATTGGTACGATCATAAGTAATATGGCAGCTGCCGATAGAAGTCCCCAATTAACAAAATATACTCCTCTCATCAGTGGAATTCTCTGTGTCGCAAGAAGTTTGTTAGGAGAATACATGAGTATCAATGCAAGGAAAAAATCACTCCATACCCATGTGAATTGCAGGGCGGCTGCTGAAACGATAGCAGGAGTAGCGATGGGGAGTGCTATGCTGAAGAAAATTCTCGTATCTGAAGCCCCATCTATCCTTGCTGCTTCCTCTACCGAAGGAGGAAGTGTTGTAAAGAAGTTTCTCATGAAAAACGTTATCCATGGGAGACCCCAGGCCGTATGAACTATTATCAGACCGAGATAATTATCGATCAATCCCAGTTTATTCATTATCTTGAAGATCGGCACAGCTATCATTTGCTGGGGTAGAGCAAGCATAAGAACGATGAGGATGAAAAGGCTCTTCTTTGCGGGAAATCTATATCTCGAAAAACCATATCCTGCCATTGTAGCTATGAGAATAGGAATCACAGTCGCAGGGATTGCAACGATCAAAGAATTCATCGTGCCCTGACTTAATGGAACATTTGGATTATGCCATGCATTAATGAAATTTCTGAAAGTTAGGTGTAAAACCTTTAGATTCCACCATCCATGGAGCAATTCATCCATAGGTCTTACAGCAGTCATCAATAAACCAATAAAAGGAATTATCCAGATAAGTCCTATGAGCCAGGCAAATGTATTGTAGGCGATCTTTCCATAAATTTTTCTATTCATCTTTTCTCACCAGCTGTTCTTGCCATTGGAATACTCACCATTAAAGTGAAGAGAGTGAGAAATACAGCAACAACGGAGGATTTCCCAAAATCAAATCCTCTAAAGGCATAAGTATACATCTGAAGAGCAAGAACATTCGAAGAGCCTCCTGGCCCTCCCATAGTTGCCACATAAACGATATCAAATATCTTCAATTCCCACAGAAGTGTCATAGTTACTACAACGATAGTTATAGGTTTGAGAAGAGGTATCGTTATACTGAAAAACATTCTTATTCGTGTTGCACCGTCTATTTGGGCTGCTTCATAGAGATCTTTTGGTATCGTTTCGAGACCTGCTCCGTATAGGATCATGCTGAAGCCCGTCCATAACCAGACAGAACCGAATATAAGAGAGAAAAGGGCAGTCTCAGGATAGGCAGTCCATGTTTTAGGTGCAAATCCCATAAGTTTTAAAAATGCGTTGATCACCCCAATATTCTTATCGAAGAGGAAGCGTATCATGACCCCTCCCGTGATCATTGGCATTACCATCCCTAAAAATATGATCGCTTTCAGAATAGAACCACCCTTGACATTCTTGAGATAAACAGCAAGGATTAGCCCTAAAACTATTGTAAGAGGAAGGTGTATCAAGATCCAGATCAAATTATCAGGCAGGGCTCCCAGTGGAAATTCCCTCCTTGAGAGCCCATCAGGATTTATTATATCTCTGCTTTTTAGAACATCGATGTAGTTTTTTAAAGTAAACTTACCTCCTGAGAAAAAACTCATCGATATCGTCCTCAAGCAGGGATAGAGGACGAAAACACCTATCAACACTAATGCAGGCAATACAAAGATACTGAAATGTGAAAGTTTCGCCCTCCTGTCCATTTTAACTTCTCCTTATTTCATTTTTTCATCTAAAACTTTGAGAACATCATCAAGTCTATCTGGTTTAACCCAGAGGAGTTTGAGTTGATCCCAGAAAGATGTTTGGAATTCTCCACCTATTGTATCATCAAGATCATTGAGGTTTGCAACTCCCTTTGCCAATTCAGCAACTCCCTTGTCCACTCCTGGGTAAACACCGAGAGAGACACCAAGGTTCGTGGCAACATGTCCGCCTAACTTCACAGATATCGTTTGTCCTTCTCTCCCTACTAAAAATGCAGCGAGTTTCTTGGCATCTTCTACATTCTTAGAATACTTAGGAACGAAGAGGCAATCGGGGCAGAAGACCATACCTTTACATCCAGGTAGTGCAAAAACTCCTAAATCATCGGGGTTATCTACCATTCCCGTGATCCAGCTTCCCATGAAGTAAAGGGCATAATCACCATTCCACCATTGCTTTAAGATCGTCGTCCATTCCGTTGGTTCACTGAAGTATCCACTCTTCAACAAGAATACGAGTTTTTCGAATATGGCTTTAACTGTGTAACTTTCCCATTTGATGTTACCAGCGATGAGATCCTTATCGAGATTTTGCCCTCCAAAAGTGATCAAGAAATGTTCCGTTACATCAGAAAGAGGCCAACCTGTGCCATCACCACTCGCGATAGGGGCCTTGATGCCTGGTATCATTTTTATCTTCTGCAGAAGTGTTACGAACTCATCCCAGGAATGCGGAACAGTTAAACCGTGTTTGGCGAAGAACGATTTTCTGTACCAGAATCCCGGTTTGATCTTTCCTGTGAACGCAGCACCATACAATTTTCCATTAGCCTCCATAGGTGTTAAGATCCCGGGCACGAATTCACCCTCGTTTACCACACCACTGAGATCGGCTGCATGCTTTGTATTTTTGGAGATCCAGCTGGCGTTCATAAATATCACATCACCCGGAGTTCTTTTTG
>QNAT01000195.1 GCA_003641555.1 Thermotoga sp. | reverse complement strand
CCATAATATCATTCGCCTTCGGCAAAATGGACTGTGACGTTGAAGTCATGTCCCGACAGTTCTGGGAGTGTATAGTATAAGATGAAATTGTCCCGTTGAGGTTTTGACTTTTTCTTTGGTTCGTTTCTTTTGTATCAAGACAAAAGAAATGAACATAAATTGGGGGATCAAAAATGGATTGATATTCATAGGGAGTTGATGATTTTGAATAGACAATATTTGATAGAATTCAAAGATGTAATTAAAAGATATGGCAATGTTATGGCTCTTGATTCCCTATCCGTTAAGATGAACGGAAAGATAACGGGTTTATTGGGTCCGAATGGAGCAGGTAAAACGACTATGATAAAGATACTGCTGGGTATAATTCCTTACGATTCTGGTGAGGTTCTTCTCTTCGGTATTCCTTCATCACATCTTTCACTCTCTGAGAAAAAGAAGATCGGATATATGCCCGAATACGAGGGCTTGAATCCAAACTTCACTGCTGTCGATTTTGTCATTCATATGGGGACGATCTCCGGCATGCCAGGAGGAATAGCACGAGAAAAGGCTCATGATCTTTTGAACATTCTGAACATAGGAGAGGAAAGATATAGATATATATCCCAGTTATCTTCTGGAACCAGGCAGAAGGTAAAATTGGCACAGGCTGTTATTCATAACCCTAAGATAGCATTCCTCGATGAACCCACATCAGGGTTGGATCCCCATTCAAGGTTGGAGATGCTATCCCTAATACGCACACTTCACGAAAAATATGAAACGAATATTCTTCTCTCAACTCATATACTTTCAGATGTGGAGTCGTTATGTAATGAGGTCGTAATAATAAATGAAGGGAAATTGGCATATCAGGGAACAACGTTGGAACTGGAAAAGGTAAAGAAAGATTCCTATATTTTGCATATGAATGAAGATGACGAACGATTCGTAGAAGAATTGGTGAAAAAAGGTTATTCGGTTAAAATGAAAGGGTTGGAATTCGTGATATCAGGGGATAATATATCGCCTTATTCTATTCTGGAGATAGCTGCGAAAACGAAATCGAGGGTTTATCATCTAGAAAGGCTGAAAAGGTCTCTGGAAGATTCAGTTATAGGCATATTGGAAGGAAGAAAAACGGAAAAATGAAAAGAAATGATGGGTTAGCCACGAAGTCAAAAGATATTGGATGGTAGATAAGTAGATGAGCATTTAATCTAACATCTAAAATCTAACATTTATTGAGTCTTTGTGGTGTGATGATTATTTAAGAATTGAGGGATCAGAAAAGAATGGTTGATAAAAAAGCAAAGTTATACGAAGAAAAGTATTTACCCTACAAGGGATCATTCAACGGCCCTGTACAATCTATATATGAGATAATACGGGTTGGCATACTTCAGATCTTTGGAGCGAAACGTCCTTTTAAGAATAAGATCTTAATCATTTCTTCTCTTTTAATAACTTATGTACCTGCGATCATCATGGTCGGTATTCTCTTTCTGGCACCTCCATTGATGAGGGGACAGATGAGAATCCAAGAAAGTATACCTAACCTGATGAGTGGTATATCTTCCATAGTGATAATACTTTCAGGTGCCAGCGCTGCTTTACTGCTGTGTGATGACAGAAAGTTCCATGTAACTGCTCTTTACTTTTCGCGTTCTCTACGCAGAAGGGAATATTTGTTTGGCAAGATCGGTGCGATAGCGATCGTTCTCCTCATAATTACTCTGGGTCCTTCTTTATTACTCTTTGTGGGTTTTTGCCTGAGATCCTATTCCCCGCTGAAATATTTTTTAACACATTTACATCAATTGGAAAACATATTCCTTACCAGCATGGTAGAGACGATCTTTCTTTCCTCTATCTCACTCGTAATCGCTTCATTCATAAAAGAACGCAATATAGCTGTAGGAATTGCAGTATCCACCCCATTCGTTTTAACCGCCGTAATGCAAATGCTCAGAAACAATTTAAAAAATGATATATTTATGTTTTTCTCTCCCATAGATCTCATTGGTACATTCAATTCCTACATATTCCTCGGAAAGGCAGGTTATGCTATTAAGATGGGTGAGGTTATACTTGTGATATTCTCGATCGCCGCGTTCTTATTTTTTCTCATTTTTTACAGATATTCGAAGGTGGAAAGATGATAGAATTCATAGATGTTTCAAAGTGGTATGGTGATATAATGGCTTTGAACAATGTGTCTTTTACGGTCGAAGATGGGAAGATAACGGGCTTGTTAGGTCCAAACGGTGCAGGCAAAAGCACATCTTTGAAATTGATCGTGGGTTTATTGAAACCGAGTAAAGGCATAGTGAAGTTGAACGGGAAGAGAATATGGGGAAACAAAAAGATCTATAGACAAATTGGTTTTTTACCAGAGAATAACACTCTTTATGACGAACTAACGGGTTATGAATTCGTGAGGTATATCGCCAGAATGCGCGGCGTAGTTTCATCGCACAAAGCCACGTTGAAGGCTATGGAAATGGTTGGATTAACCAATGTTATGAATAGAAAGATAGGGGGTTACAGTCTCGGTATGAGACAGAGATTGAAATTCGCTCAAACAATAGTTCATAAACCTGATTTCCTGATCCTGGATGAACCTTTGAATGGAATGGATCCGATACAGCGTAACGTTACTATTAACCTTATGAAAGAGATGTCAAATGCTGGGAAGACTATCCTTATCTCTTCCCATATCCTTGCGGAAGTACAGAAGATCACATCTGATGTAGTGGTTATAAACAAGGGCAAGATAGCCGCTACGGGAAGTGTAAAGGAGATAAGGAGGTTGATTCGCAACGTTCCATATCACGTCTACATATCTTGTAAGGATGATAAGAGGGAATTGCTCGCCGCACGTTTGATAGAGGCAAAGGCTATTCAGGGGGTCGAATTTTTAAAAGAGCCATCTTCTATGATCGTTCAAAGTAGTTCGGATGAATTCTTCAGAACGCTGCCCAGGATATCCGTAGAATCAAGAGTGAATGTACAAGAATTGAAGATCCTGGATGAAAATATGCAATCTGTATTCGATTATCTGATAGGTGATAGACAATGATCGCATACTTTCCAATTCTTTTCAAGCGTTCTTTTTCTATCCGAAGGATATCTATTATTCTTACTCTTTTTATCGCGGTGCCAATAATGAAGGTGATCTACCTGTTTTACAACAGTGACCTGCCCATCTACAAAATAGAACATTTCGAAAAGATCTTGATGACGAATCTGTTTATACCGATAATCATTCCTATATCCACAGCCATATTCATCGTAAGTGTTGTCAGGAAGGAAATGGATACGAAGACGATATCGTATCTATTTATGGTTCCACATTCGCGTAGTTTGATACCCCTTACTATTGTGCTGATCACGTTGATATTACTCAGCCCAATTGCTGTATTCACCTCATTGCTTGCTATTTCTGGCAGAGAAATATCTTTGGATTTACAAAATTTGACAAGGATGGGTATCATTTCACTCGCTACTCTTTTCGCTTACACTTCGATCTGGACAGTGATATCTCTGTTTTTTAAGCGAGCACTTATTATAGTGATGATCTACATCTTCGTCTGGGAAGGAACACTATCGAATCTTGCTGGAGGAATAAGGAAGATATCTGTTAGTTTCTACGCGACTAAGATCTTCACTGGATTCGCCAGTGGGCATGCCGGACAAGAAGCATTTATTCTCTTCGTGATAGGTACTGTTGCCCTATTACTGGCGATCTTCAAGATATCCAGAACAGAGGTGTAAAACTTCTTTTTTTCCATAGTTTTTATAGTAGGGACAGTCCAAAGTGTCTGCCCAAATATCGGGATTTAGCAAATTTCGTACTAGCCTTGATTTTTTCTTTGGTTCGTTTCTTTTGTATCAAGACAAAAGAAATGAACATGATATAGGGGTATTTGAAAACAAAATGTTAAGATAGGATCGTTTCAAAAAATCGTAGGAACAGGTTTTTAAACCTGTCCGATTCGCCTATGGAACTTCGTTCCATCGGACAAGACTGAAGTCATGTCCCTACGGTTACGGGTATGTATAGTGTGAGATGAAATTGATCCGCACAAGGCCGTTG
>QNAT01000194.1 GCA_003641555.1 Thermotoga sp. | reverse complement strand
GTATAGTGTAAGATGAAATTGTCCTGTTGAGGTTTTGACTTTAAGTCGGCATTACGAAATTTGCGTTAAGGAATTCGAGGAAAAATGCGTTAAGAAAATGATACTGTTTGAGCGAAGCGAGTCTATCATTTTTAGCATTTTTACGAAGAATTTTAGCAAATTTCGTACTAGCCTTGATCTTTTCTTTGGTTCGTTTCTTTTGTATCAAGACAAAAGAAATGAACATAATAGGTGGGGTCAGAATTCAATTGTCACGAACGTCGAGAAATTGCCTTGTTCAACTGCCTGGAGTAATCGTCTAAAATCATCACCACAATACCTATCATTTTTCAGTCCTGGAATGATATTTCTTACTTTCTTTACCGCATTTTCCACCGTTTTGCTCGATTTGAGAGGCCGGTGGAATTCCAGCCCCTGTGTCCCACACATCAATTCAATAGTTACCATCTTTGCAATATTTTCCAGAATAATATCTGCTTTTCTTGCAGCGATGGTCCCCATAGAAACATGGTCCTCTTTATAGGCAGAAGTTGGGATCGAATCAACAGATGCAGGATGAGATAAGACCTTGTTTTCAGATGCTAAGGAAGCAGCGGTGTATTGCCACAACATGTAACCAGAATTTAATCCCACATCCCCACCGGTTAAGAAAGGTGGCAACCCTGATACCAGGGGATTTACTAATCTGTCTATTCTTCTTTCTATCATATTACCCATGGAAGATATAGCTATAGCAAACATGTCGGCGGCCAGAGCCATAGGTTCACCATGAAAATTGCCTCCAGAGAGACATTCATTTACATTCGCAAAGATAAGGGGGTTATCTGTGGCTGAATTCATTTCTATTTCTACCTGTTTTTTCACGAATTCAAATACGTCATAAACGGCCCCATAAACCTGCGGGATAGCCCTCAGAGTATATGCATCCTGAATGCGAGGATCATCGTATTTGTGAGAAAGTCTGATCTCACTGCCTTTTATTATCTTTCTCAAGGATTCTGCTACCTTGATCTGTCCTGTATACGGACGAACCGCCTGGATCTTCTCATCAAAAGCTGTATCTGTCCCTTTCAATGCCTCGAGAGAAATGATACTCGTTAAAAGAGCCGTTTTAAAGATATTTACGAACTTTATCAAGATTCCGGCTAAGATAGAAGTCATCGCCTGTGTCCCATTTATCAAAGCAAGTCCTTCTTTTCCTTGAAGTTCTATAGGTGATATCTTCTTTTCCTTTAGTATAACTTCTGTATCTTGCCAATTACCTTTATAAAGTAACTTGCTGTATCCGATAAGGGGAAGAGCGAGATGTGCCAGAGGTGCAAGATCACCACTCGCTCCTACAGATCCTTGAGAGGGTACGTATGGAACGAGATCCTCGTTCAGAAAATAGACTAACCTATCCACTACATTTGACCTTATACCTGAATAACCTTTAGTTAACGAATTTATTCTGAGCAATAACATACCTCTTACGATCTCAGGAGATAAGGGAGACCCAACACCTGCTGCGTGGCTAAGAAGTAGATTTTTCTGTAGAAGCAACGCTTGACGAGTATTTATCCTAACATTGCTCAGCGCTCCAAATCCAGTCGTTATTCCGTAGATCTTTTTCTCTTCTCTTATATTACTTTCAACTACTTTCCGAGAAGCTCTCATCTTTTCATATGCTTCAGGGGCTATCTTAATATGCTCCCTTTGAAATGCGACACGTTCATATTCATTTAGAGTTAAGTTTTCTCCATTCAGAGTAATCATGAATCTTCCACCACCTCTTTTATACTTTGGTATGCTTATCGATCTCTTCATAGATTATACAACCTGACTGCCTCTTTTCTCTAAAGTGAGGAGATCTTTTGCAGAGTGATAATCGTTTGGCCTTTCCCACTGGTTCCTGCTTCATAGGGAGAGTTTTCTCTGTCCTCTGGCGAGTTTATGTTCAACATCTGAATCGGCCCCCAAACTGAATTTGTATGCCCTGTAGATTTGCATGGTTGAATTATATTATACTATTGGCATATGAAAAAGTCGATAACACAAATATGATCTATGATAATAAGCATACGAGGGAGTGATTTCAATGACAATCAATATGATAATAGCGGTAGTGTTATTTGTAATAGCATACGGTTTGATAATAACAGACAAATTTTCTCGTGCATCTATTGTTTTGGTCACCGCGTCTGCAATAATAGCCTTAAAGATAATCCCAAATCAAAAAGCAGCATTTGAATATCTCGATCTGAATACTATATATCTACTTATAGGTATGATGGTTCTGGCGTCTGTTATTAAAAGATCAGGATTGTTTCAATACATGGCTATAGAGGCAGTTAAACTAACAGGTAAAAATCCCAAAATAATTCTAATCGTTCTATCTGCTGTCATCGCTATAACATCTGCCTTTTTAGATAATGTAACGACTATTTTACTTCTCATACCAATGATCCTTGCTATAGCTGATACACTCAAACTCGACCCTGCACCGTTTGTAATATCAGGGATCATAAGTTCAAACATAGGGGGTACAGCGACTGCAGTGGGGGATCCACCAAACATAATGATAGCATCTCAAGCAAAGTTATCTTTTATGGATTTTATATTGAATGTTGCTCCCGCAACATTGATATCTTTTGTTATCATCGTTGGATTACTATTGTTCATCTACAGAAAAAAACTGGTGCTATCTGAAGAGGTGAAGGAAAAAAATTTACAATTCGTTCCTTCTGAAGCAATAACGAATAAATCGATGCTAATAAAATCTGTTATCATCTTATCTTTTACTATATTCATGTTCATGATACACCATGTAGTCGATATCGAATTGGCAACCATAGCCCTTGGCTCATCTTCTCTTTTGGTTATCATATCTGATGTATCATTTACAGAGGTAGTGAAGGATGTGGAATGGGAAACGATCCTTTTCTTCACAGGGTTATTCATTATGGTAGGTGGGCTACAATCAACAGGTGTCCTTGAAGGGCTCTCTAAATTTATTATTTCGCTATCTCGAGGAAGTTACTTTATGGCAAGCACATCTATTCTGTGGGGATCCGCTTTAATCTCAGCCTTTGTGGATAACATACCCTATACCGCAATAATGATACCCGTGATATCTTCTCTTCCATTTCATAATCTTCATCCACTCTGGTGGTCACTATCCCTGGGAACCTGTCTTGGAGGAAATGGTACAATTATAGGGGCATCGGCAAATGTAGTTGCAACTGCTGCTATTTTTACATATTGTAAGAGAAAGATCACGTTTGTAGAATTTTTCAAAGTTGGGTTTCCATTGATGATAGTGAGTATCTTAATATCAAATATATATCTCTACTTGAGATACTTGATATAATTGAAAAATGAATGTTTGTTTTTTTGTAGGAATAGTAAAAAGGTGTTAGATGTTAAATGCCAGATTCGTGGTTGAACAACTACATCTTTCCAAATTGTGTCTTGACAAATGGGGGTGCAGTACAGAAGTGCCCCTTCTGTCTCTATCAGAACGAATGTGAGGACTTCTGGTTTTATCATTGATTTTTTAACTCGGTTTTCTGAGGTCACGGCGTTTTCCGGGTAGAGAAATAGATAACACCATTACTGAAATGATGTTGACTAAAGACTCATTACAAAAGTCCAGCCTCAAACCTTTTCCCCCTTTGTACAATATATAATATATCTTGTGATATAATCTATATACTTATTCGTGAGAGGGTTGAATTTTACAATCATAGGATGTGAAAAAATAAAGGAGGCAGGTTATGGTTCTTGAGAAGGTAAGGCAAAAGATGCAAGAGAAAGCATTAGATCTCTTTTTAATTTACAACAGGGAAGGTAGTAATCCAAATTTGTTCTACGTAACCGGATTCAGTGGTGGCGACGGAGTAGCTTTGATAGGTAAAGATACAGCATTATTGTTAGTGGATTCTAGATATTATGTGCAAGCGAGAAAAGAACTATTTCCAGATATCGCTATGGTCGAACTCGGAAAGAAAAAACGCTGGGAAGCGATAAAGGAAATCATCAATGACATCAAGCCCAGAGGGATCGCTTTTGAAGGTAACAGATTATCTTATAGGGATTACGAAAGATTGAAGGATATT
>QNAT01000193.1 GCA_003641555.1 Thermotoga sp. | reverse complement strand
CTTATCCCTTTTCTCTTCCTGATATGAAGTGCATCGAGTATCATCCAGCATATATCGAGTTCCTGGAGCGGATCCCCTGTCAAAGAAACCCTTATCGTATCGCCTATACCCTCTGATAGTAGAGTACCTATTCCCACAGAAGAGTAGACTATTCCTTCTGTACCGATTCCTGCCTCTGTTACGCCAAGATGTAGGGGATAATCTGTTTGTCGAGCAAATTCTCTGTTGGCTTCTATCGTTTGTAAGACATCCGAAGATTTTATGGAAAAGACGAGGTTTTGAAATCTTTCGCTTTCGAATAGTTTGACATTATCAAATGCCTCGGCCAATAGATTCCTGTATGTGACATGCCCTTTTTTATCGAGGTATTTCTCCTTTACAGATCCTCCATTGACCCCTACTCTTATCGCAACTCCTTTGTCCCTGGCAACCTTTATTATTTCCTTTACTTTCCAGTCATCTCCTATGTTTCCTGGGTTTATCCTTACTTTATCTACACCTGCCTTTATGCTCTCGATAGCGAGTTTATAATCGTAATGTATATCTGCAACGAGAGGAATATTCGCCCTTTTCCTTATCTCTTTAAGAGGTTCTATACATCCTTCATCATAAACGGCAAGACGAACGATCTCACAGTCTCCTTTTTCCAGCGATTCTATTTGTTTCATTGTGGCCTTTACATCTTTGGTATCTGTATTGGTCATGGATTGGACGATCACAGGATACTCAGAGCCGATCGTAAGTTTTCCAACACGAACCTGTCTCGTTTTTCTCCTTTGCATTAACCTCCTCCTCCGAGTCTCAATATATCCCCGTAAGTTACGAAGATGAATAGTAAGATGAGAAAGATAAAACCTATTAGATGGATGTAATTTTCGATCTCGGGGTTGAGACGTTTTCTCGATATCATTTCTAATAAAACGAAGGCGATCCTACCGCCATCGAGGGCAGGTAAAGGTATCAAGTTTATTATCCCCAGATTCAGGGTTATCAATGCGATCAATGAAACAAAAGTATTAAATCCGCTCTTCATACCTTGATTTATGAGAGATGTCAGACCTACGGGGCCTACGAATTGATTGAGATTTTTCCCTTTCAGCAGGGTTCCAATGGCTTCTACCATCTTGACTGTAAACTTGTTCGTTCTCGAGATGGCGTAGATGATCTCTGTAATTGGATCATATCGCACATATTCTGTTCCATTAGTGAAATACAGGGATGTCAATGAGTTCAGCGATTTTATATCAACCGTTATTACATTACCATTTTTATTCTTAAACGTAAAACGGATGGGAAAAGTTATAGAGGATATACTTTTTACGTTTTTTATGGACATATCATCTGATATCCTGAATGCCATGCCTTTTGATGTGATCGATTGTTGTTTTTTCAACGATGTTATCACATCGATGAAATCAGACCAGCTATTGATATCGTTGCCATTTACCTTTAATATTTTTGCACCTTTACGAACCCCTGCACGATAGAACACAGAATCTCTGTCCACTTTCTCTATTTTATTCTCTGCTAATCTTATCATTATACCGATCATTGCACGTTTTGGAGAATAAGCAACATCTCTTATTATTCCCTTTGTAACTTTAGTTATTCCATTTTGTTTCCAGGTAAACTCGATCTTTTCATTCTTAAACTTAACGATAGATGAATGCACATCTTTAAGTGAAAAGCAATTCACCCCATTTATAGAAGTTATCCTGGAATCGGTTGGTGGAGGTGAAGTTCCCTTATCCAGGATTACCTCTACATAAGGAGGTTGAAAGTATGGATGTAAATTTACACCTATTCTTTTCCCTCCCCGTAAAATAGTGATATGAAGGTCTTCATTGGAGTGCCTGTCCACAATTTCGCTGATATCATATGCATCGAATATCTGTCTGTCCTTTATGGATTCGATGATATCTTCCCGTTGAATCCCGGCTAAATAAGCGGGTTTTGATGGGAGTACTCCGTCTATTCCGACTCTTGGGGTGCCAAGTGATAAAGTTAGGACTGCGAATACCAAATAAGCGAATAAGATATTTGCAAGCGGGCCTCCCAGAAATATGAAAAATCTCTGCCATGCAGGTTTGGAATACAAAAATCTATTTTCCGGTATCTCCTGTTCTTCTTCCTCGAGCGCTTCTCTGCTTTCTCCTGCTAATTTAACATATCCACCAAGGGGTATCGGAGCGATAACATATTCCGTTTCTTTTTTTCTATACCTGAAAAGTGCGGGACCAAAGCCTATAGAGAATCTGATAACGTACACGTTGAAGATCCTGGCGAATACAAAATGTCCGAATTCATGCATCGCAACCACACTAACTATAATAACTAACAGGACTATTACACTCAATAACATATTCTCACCTTCTATAAACGTAATAAATGAACTGCGGATCTCAGTTCATTTTAGCACAATTACTCGTATTTTTATCTCCTCAAGTCGAGAAGGCCACTTTCATAAGCGAGGGGATAAATTGATTTTACTCTGAAAAATAAGTGTATCTCGTTCGTGATTTCCTGGTTTTTTTTCATAAATGTTTAATAATGCCTTGTGTTAAATTTACATGTGTATTATTATACATCATAAGGGATAAGACTCTACGAAGGTAGTATTATAGGAACGAGGTGGAATGATGAAAGGATTATTTGGTACGGATGTAAATCTTTTATCGAAGGCAATGGATGTTAGTCTTTTAAGACAGCAGGTGTATGCGCATAACATTGCGAATGTGGATACGCCACATTATAAGCGAAAATTCGTTTCGTTTGAAGAAGATCTAAGGCAAGCCCTGGAGGGAGAAGATCTTCCTATGAAGTGTACAAACTCACGGCACATCCGGGGTACTTACACATCCATCAATGATATAAAGCCGCGGATCGTCACAGAGGATGAGACAACTCTCAGAAATGATGGTAACAATGTAGATATAGATTACGAAATGGTGCAGGCAGAAAAGAATTCCCTACGATATCAGGCGATGTCTACCTTTTTGTCCAGAACCTTTGGGAGATACGGCATCGTGGTTCGCAACATAACATAAAAGGAGAAGATGGCATGAATTCGAATTTTTTTGGTATAATGGATATTAGCGGTTCTGGATTAACTGCAGAACGTTTTAGAATGGATATAATAGCGGATAACATAGCGAATGCAGAAACCACGAGAACACCGGAGGGTGGGCCGTACAAACGTAAAGTACCTATATTCGCTGAAAGAGTGGAAAACTCAATCGCAAACTATTTGTCTGAGGCTAAGGCTGCCGGAGTCAGAGTTATAGGAATACACGAAGATAACTCTCCACCGCGGCTGGTTTACGATCCAACCAATCCGGATGCAGATGCAAATGGATACGTCAAAATGCCTAATGTAAACGTTGTCAGGGAGATGGTGGATATGATATCTGCCCAAAGGGCGTATGAAGCAAACATAAGTGTGATATCTTCTGCCAGATCGATGGTGAGATCTGCTCTGGATATTGGTAGAGCATGAGAGGTGAGTGGACTTGGGGATAGATAAAGTAGGAAATACCGGTTTAGGTGGTATCGGCGGACTGGATAATTTGAATTCTAACAAGAAGAAGATGAATGTGGATTTTTCCAAAATATTGTCTAAGGCAGTAGAACAGGTAAATGAATTGCAGCATGAAGCGAGTAAAATGCAGGAAGATTTTGCTGCAGGGAAGATAGATAATGTCCATGAAGTACTCATAGCTGCTGAGAAAGCTGATATATCTCTCCGATTGACCACAGAGATCAGGAACAAGATAGTTGAAGCCTATAAAGAGATCATGAGAATGCAAATATAGCATAGGATATTTTTGTTCATTCGTTTGTTTTTTGCATTGGCACACATTGAACATTCTTCTCTGAATGCCAATATGTTGCTGTTTTTTCTGTCCTTACGGATCTCTTACTTTTTCAATTCAACTCGAGGATTGAAAATCTTGAAAATAAAGGTAGGAGGTCAATCCTGGGATGCAGAACCAAATTCACAGAAAATACTTTACACAAGCACAATCTATAGTGTGATCAAGACTTTTACCTGTATTCATGCTATTCTTGAGATTTTCTTGCCACTGGTATACAAAAATTG
>QNAT01000192.1 GCA_003641555.1 Thermotoga sp. | reverse complement strand
TATAGCTTCTCAAATAATAGAATAGTATTCCCGCTATGAAATAGATGAAGGCGTAGTGAGTCGCTCTGTTCAATCGAGATACTATCTCCCTTTTCCAACCTTTATTCCTTATTCCAATACGGACAGACACTATGATCAAGGAAAAAATAGCCGCAGTAAACGGGCCAAAGATAAGAGCAATGGGTAAAAAGCCTATGACGTTTGAGATCATTCTTCTACCTCTGAAGGCAAATCTCATATTGTCACTCAAGAAAGCCAGAGCTAAGAGGAATATGAGTAGAGAAAGTGTTTCTTTAATCCTTAGCATCTCGATCTGGACGAGGGAATGAAAGATGATAAAAAAGATCACTATCATCGTTATTTGAAACGCAGATATTTTTAACAAGCCTTCGATTTCTTTTCTGCTCTTATCCATCATAATCCTAACCCCTTCTTGATGATTATAACATGCTATCAGTAGAAGGCAAGTGATCTCGATCACAGATATTAAATATGATAATGTAGTAGTTATTCAGAACATCAAATTACCATAGAGACTCAATAAATGTTAGACCTTAACCAATGTCAGATTGAATGCCCATTCACCTATCTACTCATCTACCATCCAACATTTTTTAACTTCGTGCCCGATGAAAATTTTGTAATGCCAGTTTAAATTCAGAACCTCGATAGGACACTTTGTCTTTTTTATTTTACATAAATGTGGATTCATTTAATCTGAATTTGTATGCCTTATAGATTTACGTAATTGAATTATACTATACTATTGGAAAGGAAAATTGTGGAGTCCGGGTTATTTTGCTGGTTCCTGTGGTGTATTGTTAGATATTATCAAGCAATATATAGAAGACCAGAGAAAATATAGCCCTGCTGTATCCTCTACCTGAAGGAAGAGGTCTTATCCGGGCAAAAAAGGAGAAAATTATGAAAAATAATGCTGCGAAAAAAGAGTTCTTCATTAAAAGTGGAGATATATTAATAGTTGTTTTTATTATTTCCTTTTCTCTTCTTGTCTTTTTCATTCCTCGGTACAGCAGTTCAACAGCGATCATAAAGACACCTGACAGAAATCTTAAAGTCAATCTATCTGAAGATCACGATATCCCCATACACTTAGAAAATGGCCACATGCTGATAAGAGTAAAGGATGGGAAGATAAGAGTTGTAGAATCCACCTGCCCATTGAAATTATGTGTTAAACGAGGTTGGATAAGTAAAGTAGGTGAGATGATCGTATGCGTTCCAAACCGAGTATCGATAGAAGTAGTACGTGGAAAGAAAACTTCAATAGACTTACAAACGTGGTAGAAACACCATCTTATAAAATAACGAAGACAGCCATTTTTATAGCCTTCGGGTCAGTTCTTTACGTGGTAGAAAGTCTTCTTCCGGGTTTAGCCGTATTACCCGGGGGAAAGTGGGGAATATCCAATGTGATCCTGGTCATCGGGATCGAGACATTTGATCTGAAAATGCTGTTAATAATAGCGATATCAAAGAGTATATTGGGATCTCTTCTCGGAGGTACGTTCTTATCCATTCCATTCCTGCTCGGTATAAGCGGAGCCTGCATGAGTGCTGTAGCTATGTTTTCAATCTACAGGATAAGATTTCTAAATATCAGCTTAATAGGAATAAGTATACTTGGAGCATGGATAAGCAATCTAACCCAGCTGCTAATAGTCGCAATACTAATAGTTAACAGTTTCAACATCATCTACTATCTCCCGGCAATAACCTTTATGAGTATACTAACAGGGGGAGTAAATGGCATCGTCGCAAACTACATAAAGAAATTGAATCATCTTTTTTAGAGTGCCCGGCGGGAATCGAACCCGCAATCTTTGGAGCCGGAGTCCAACGCTCTGTCCATTAAGCCACGGGCACATAAATACAACATTACTCGCGATTATCACAGAAAAGATAACGTAATGTGTAATCTGTTTAATTATTACGAAGTTTTCTCTGCGCTTCCTGCGTCTTGTAGCAATTTTAAATTCAGGATTCTATTATAATTCTCAGATCGAATTGCTTTGTTTCCCCACTCCTTATAACAAACTGCCAGATGGGTATTAAACTCGATTCCTGGTATACTTTTTCAAAGCCTCCCTCTGAAAAGGATATCGTGTAGATCGGGAAGAACCAGAATAACGTTTTTTCACCCAATTCCAATCTTATTCTAATGTGTTCTGGTTTACTGAAAATCTTAACAGAATTTGTATCAAACTCCAGAGTATCGGACACTGCATGAATTCCATCTTTAAATTCGATCCCTCTATCCTCAGAATTAGCAGATAAGAAAAAGAAATTATATTCATTAGCGAATTTCAAAGAGTAGTCTTTAATCGATGTATTAGTTATATCATAATGTATGAACATAACGTTTTTATTTGTTTCTATCGTTTTGGAAACACTCAAAGGTAAAAATTCAGAACCTACCCATACATGTCCATCTCTTGTCATTTTTACGGCATTGTTCATCAAAAAGGCTATTTCATATGGTTGGTTTACGAAATCTCCTTGTTCCGGGAAAGAACCGTTCTGGAAATTTTCTAATGTTGCCCTATCTCCCAAAAAATGATCTATCATGGCATATT
This sequence comes from Thermotoga sp., assembly GCA_003641555.1. Lineage (GTDB taxonomy): Bacteria > Thermotogota > Thermotogae > B3-G13 > B3-G13 > B3-G13. Next base: position 1,504 of record QNAT01000192.1, on the reverse strand, counting down.
TCTCGTACCAATCATAAACTAACATCTTTTCCATATCCTTTTCTTTTGCCAGAATCAAATTATGTATGCTCTTTGCTTTATCGGATTCAGAGAGATCGCCAACGTATGTAGCATATTTCAACTTATCATGGTAAGGTTCATATCTTCTCATTAACGTGTTGAGAACATTGTAAGAAGAAGGTTTGTAATCCAGTTCGAAGAGCCTTCCACCATAGCCTGGCTCGAAATAGAGATTCAGGTATTCAGAAGATAGCAAGGTTTCTTCCTTCCCATCCGCATTGTAATCCACTCTCTCACTTCTGTTCCAACCTTTTTCTTTCTTTTCATCCAGATATTTCTCGGCATTTATCAGGTGTGTATAGAGTGCATGCCTGAGATGCGGAAGGTAAAGGCCACCAAAGACACCATGCCAATAGGCATCGTTTGCCTCGCCTTGCCAGCACTCATCGAGGGCTTCCTTCGAAGGATTTTCTATCAACTTTCTACTAACGTATAATGCCTTCTTGTGGATATTATTTGCCTCGGTATATTTAGAAAGGAAATTCCTCCATATTCCTCCTTTTAGAAAATTCTCCTCGGGTTTTCCTTTAGAAGAATTTACCAATTCTTCGAACTCCTTTCGTGCCCGTGTTGGAAGAGCCCATTCCGTCATTTCCATATACGAACCTATGGGGAGATAAACCCTTCCCAGTGAGGAGAAAAGAGAAATGTACTCGGATGGTGTCATCATGGTTATCCAGTCGGCATTCTCTTCCAGGAGGGTAAAGAACTCTTCCAACCAACCTTCTTCATATACATGCCTGTGAGTTCCGGGCCAGACCCCAAATTTTTCACCATCGTCGAACATCATAATACATTTACCAGCCCCATCTGAAGCCAACTTTCGAAAATAGTCGAATGTAACCTTTGTTGGCTCGTACGGTATCGTGTAGCGCAGATATTTACTTATGGGAAATACCTTGAGCGGATATCCTAACTCTTCGGTAACGTAATAGCCTGTTAGATCTTCATCGTACAGCCCCGCGTTCTTAAAATGGATGTCATCTACAACCACATATTCTATGCCTGCTTGAACTAAGGGTTTCGCTATCTGAGGTTCCCACACTCGCTCTGCGAGCCACATACCCTTTGGTTTGTAATTCACTGTTTCCTTTACGAATTTCGTTAATTTTTCTATTTGTCCTATCTTGTCTGTATCAGGTATAACAGACATTATAGGTTCGTAGTATCCACCTGTTAAGAATTCCAATTGTCCTCGCTGTACAAGAGATTTAAGGGTTTCGATGTAGTGTGGATGGTGTTTAGCAATGTATTCGAACAGATAACCTGAAAAGTGAATCCCCATCTTGATCTTCGGATGCCTGTTCAATACCTCAATAAATGGTAGATATGCTTTCTCATATGCCATATCCAGAACGTAATCGAAATTACCCACAGGTTGATGATTATGGATTCCAAATAAAAATGTTAGTTTCTTCATAACTTCTCACCTTCCCTCCATAGG
>QNAT01000191.1 GCA_003641555.1 Thermotoga sp. | reverse complement strand
GAGAAGTTCTTTATGCAGTGCTGTCCAGAATTCTCGTACATCAGATCTGAGAAAGTCAGGAAAGACACATTTACCAGGCCATACATATCCTATGAAATCTTCACCGTTTTCCTGTTTACAAATACCATCTATATTCTTCAGGTCATTGTAAACCTGGTAACCAGGTTCTTTCTTTACTCCGGGATCAATAATTGTTACCACCTTTATACCCATATTCCTGAGTTCTGATATCAATCTCTTTGGTTTCGGGAAACGCGCCTTATCCCATGTGAATATTTTATATCCGTCCATGTAACCTATATCAAGATGAATAACATCACACGGGATTTTCTCTTCTCGCATTTTCTTCGCTACGTTTATTACTTCATCTTGTGATGAATAACTCCAACGCGATTGCTGGTATCCTAAAGCCCATGCAGGGGGTAACTCCATCTTTCCCGTGAGCTGAGCCATTTTTTGAACCACATCTTTTACATCCTTACCATATATCATCCAATATTCTATTCGAGGTGCCTGTACCCAGAATTCGTACCATTCTTCCGAGGAATAACCCATATCAAAACCGCAGGGTTCAGTATTTTCGATGAGAATTCCGTATGCAGGCCCGGAGGGTATAATGCTTATAAAGAATGGAATAGAAATATAAAGGGGGTCAGCATCTGGAAAATGAATGGGATTATCCTTATTATACATCTCCATCTTCGTTCCTCTTTTATTCAAAAAGCCCATCTTCTCACCAAAACCAAAAAAATGTTCATCTGGAATCATAGACTTTCTTATATGTAGCTTTTTGTCAAAAAAATCAGGAGGTGAAAAATCCTTACATAAGATATTGCCTTCTTTAGTTTGAATATTAAGTAAACCATCTTTCCAAAAGATATTTAATCGAGATGTAGAAAGACCATTCTCATACTCAGCAAAATCTTCGAGCTCTTCCTCAATATCATTGGGATTAACGATCTGTATAACCTTCAGTAGCTCTTTTTTCTGGGTAACTGATACACTGATCTTGATAACACTCGATGATATTGCTCTGACTTCTGTTTTCAAACCATTGTATTGTTTCTTCATCCCATGTACCTCCTACACGAATTTAACATTTATGGTATTGTAACATATCAATTAGATTTTGGAATCGCAAAGATCGTCGACCAATATTCAAGAAATGGAAGTTTAAGAGTTATGATTTCACCATTATGTATTGCAGAGATAGGTATCATTCGAAGATTTCCATCTGCTGAAGCGAAATAAAAAGAATATCCTTTCAGAGATTTCGCCAATTGTCCACTGATTTCAAGGGTAAAGTCATTAACTTTTTCCGGCTCTGGTTGCCAATTCCTCCAGAATGAGTAGTTTATATTTAAAAAGTTAACGAGGTTAAACATGGTGATCCTGGATTTCGTGTCCTTTCTAACATTTAGCCAGATCTTCTTTGGTTCAGGGTAGTTCGATAGAGGAAATTTAGATGATATTTGATTCTGAAGATCTATGATTTTGAATGTATTGCTGTAAAACAATTGTTCATATCTCACAGAGAAATCGTAGTAAGCAAGCATTTTCCCCATAAAATTATCATCCATAGGATAGGCATCACCTGGAAAGTATGGGCCATCGAGGAGTAGATCATATTCACCAAGTTCTAATCTATGTGCCCCGCTTGAAAGAATCAAAGCATTCGAATAGAAGATCGAATTTTCGAAAAAGTGCTTTATATACGCAGCAAGTATTATGGGTTTGTTATTACTATATTTCTTAGCTTTCATTATCATATTGTACATATCATTATAGGTATTACACGATTCCCAGGGTTCAATGTAAACAACATCTTCTTCACTCTCCGATTGCACAATCTTTCCTGGCCAATTATCAACACAATTGAAAAACACAACTTGCGGGCTTATACTCGATTTGAGTTTATCTATGAATCTCACAAAACCTTTAGATGTGGTATAAGGTTTATATTCTTTACCGACTATTTTTGTAGACACGTTATCTTTGGGATAACCGTACTGATCCAGATGGATGCCATCGAACCCAATTTCTTTTATAGCTTTCTTACACTCGTCTATCAAAAAACTCGACCAGCCTTTATTATCAGGTGCCATTATTATCAACTTGTTCTCGAATTCCACAGGTTTCCATGTTTCATTGACAAATTGGTACAATGCCCAATCAGGATGCTTTTTATAGATCTCCTTAGTTGCAGCATATATAGGTACATATGCCAGAGAGTAGATATTTTTCTTATGGCCTGCCTCGATCAACCTCCTTAGCATATTCTTTGAGATCAAGTGTGTACGAGACCAGGCATCTGTATATTGATCTCCCTTGCCGGGATACACAAGTTTGCCATAATTGTACATCCAATCGTAATATTGAAGTGAATTTATATGGTATTGGGTTAAGAATTCCATGGTCATCTCCGGAGAAATACGACCTGGTGAAAAATCCGTTAGAAAACCATATCGTGGCATTTCTATCCAATGTTCGAGCACATCAAAACTCCTACTATTCCTCGACACGATGTTTTTACTCTTTTTGTTTCGCAAATATAAATCAATCCCATATCCAGAAGGATACTTGCTCGGTGCTGGAAACTTTATTGTAAGAGAAGAACTCAGTGGATATGCTTTTTCCAAAATAACCTTTTCTAAATCCATCACTTCTACTGTCATTGAAAACTTTTCAAGATCTTCACCTTTAACCTTTACCTGAAGTGTTACAGATTCCCCTGGATGATAAAAACTTTTGTCGAATTGAATACTTTCAATCTCTGGCATTACAGCACCTCCTAAAACTTCTATAATAAATACCGAATAGAATAAAAGTAAAACTACGATCTTACTCACAAAGAACCCTCCTCTCACATTTTTAAACCTCCCCCTGCCACTGCACGTATGAAGTACTTTTGGAAAACGATATATACAATTGTGACAGGGATAAGTGCTATTATGGATGCGGCAAAAACCATATTCCATTGAACCCCATGCTCTCCCTGAAAGGCTACAATCCCTAAAGGAAGTGTCCATTTACTTTCACTCGAAAGAATAAGCGAGGGCCAGAAATAATCATCCCATGTCCCAAGCGTTGAAAGAATTGCCAATGTTGCTAAAGCAGGTTTTGAGAGAGGCAAGATTATTCGATAATATATTTGAAACTGGTTACAACCATCTATTTCAGCTGCATCGATCATCTCCTGGGGGATGGCTTCGAAAAAACCTCTAAGAAAGAATGCATTAAAAGCAATTCCTCCTATGCCACTCGTAAGTATTATTGTAAATCTGTTATCCATAAAAAATCGGATCCTTCTGATCATATCGAATTGCGGGATTACCAACAATAATCCTGGTACTGCAAGAGTTGCTATGAGCACTGTAAACCATATCTCCTTTCCAGGGAATTTAAATTTAGCAAATCCATAAGCTGTTAGGGAAGATAGAAATACGTTCAAGAAAACCGCAGGTACAGTGATCGTTACACTGTTTAAGAAATAACGTGCGAATCCAAATTCTTCCCATACTCGGACATAGTTCTTAAAGGTTGGATGAGGAGGTATCAACTCTGGAGGAACTCTGAACAGATATGCTATCGGTTTAAAAGAAGTTGATACCATATATATAAATGGAAAGAGCATGATGAATGCTCCACCAATTAGCATAAAGTACAAAAAGGATCTTCCAAATATATTTATTACCCTCACTTTGTGATGTGTATTCATCTCATTTCTCCTTTTTAATACGTGCTTTTTAACCATTTCCGTTGTACCTGGGCTATTGTAAATATTATTATGAATAGCAGTACTGAAAGAGCAGCACCGTAACCGAAATCAAAATATTGGAATGCTTGTTGGAACATATAAACCGAAACCACCTGAGTTGAATTCATGGGCCCTCCACTCGTCATAAGCCACACAGAAAGGAATACATTGAATCCTCCGATCGTAAGCATGACGAGTTCAAACATGAATATTGGTTTTATCATCGGTAACGTTATGTATCGAAAGAGATTCCATCTATTTGCTCCATCCAACTTCGCTGCCTCATAGAGTTGAATTGGTATTCCTTGAAGTCCTGCAAGAAATATAAGCATAGACCACCCTATACCTTTCCATATACCAAGTATATAGAT
>QNAT01000190.1 GCA_003641555.1 Thermotoga sp. | reverse complement strand
GCCTTGATTTATTGCGTTTCTGAAAAATATCCTTGAGAATGACTTTGCAACTATTGCACCGATTCCAGCATATTTGATACAAGTTGCAGCCTGTTCTCTTGAGCTTCCACAGCCGAAATTCTTACCAGCAACAACTATGTCCCCTTTCTTCACATTTTCTACAAATGACGGATCGAGGTCTTCGAGTGCATGTTTTGCCATCTCTTCCGGATTCGATATAGTATACGTATACTTGCCTGGAAAGATCACATCTGTGTTCACATCATCACCATATTTCCATACCTTTCCCTTGACTTTTTTCATCTCAAATACCTCCTCGGATCGGTGATCTTTCCAGTCAATGCAGAAGCTGCTACAGTAGCAGGGCTTGCCAGATATATATACGCATCTCTACAACCCATTCTTCCTTTGAAATTCCTGTTTGCAGTACTCAAACAGACTTCCCCTGGGGCGAGAACACCTTCATGGGCACCGAGACAGGGACCGCATCCCGGATTTAATATCACAGCTCCCGAGTTCACCAGCACTTCTATAATTCCCTTACGTATCGCATCCATGTAGATCTTCATGGATGCAGGAATGACGAGTAATCTTACTGTCTTCGCTATCTTCTTACCCCTCAAAATATCTGCTGCTATCTGGAGGTCTTCCATCCTTCCATTCACACATGTTCCGATGAACGCTTGATCTATCTTTTTTCCTTCGACTTCCTTAACCGTTTTTACGTTATCTACCGTATGTGGACAGGCTATCTGGGGTTCAAGGTTGGTCACATCATAATCTATAACCCTTTCGTATTCGGCATCCGGATCCGACTTCACTATTTCATATTTCTCATTGGTTCTCGAAGATAACCATTGTATGGTCTTTTCGTCTGGCTCAACATATCCACACTTTGCTCCCATTTCTACCGACATATTACATAAGGTCATTCTACTTGCGATGCTCATATTTTCAATAGTGGTGCCAGAAAACTCAACAGCGCGATAAAGGGCCCCATCTGCACCAAGTGTACCGATGATGCGAAGGATAAGGTCTTTGGCGTAAACCCCCTTTTTGAAACTACCTTTAACGTTTATCTTAAAAGTTTTTGGGCATCTGAGCCATATCTTACCCGTTGCCCAGAGGACAGCTGTTTCACTCCTGCCGATTCCCGTTGAGAACGAACCAAAAGCACCATATGTAGTCGTGTGAGAATCGCTTCCCACGATGAGTCTCCCTGGCAAAGCAAATCCCTTTTCCGGGAGTACCTGATGACATATGCCAGTATTGATATCGTAAAAATGAGGTATACTTTGCTCACCTACAAATTCTCTTATCTGCTTGTGGTTCAGAGCGTACTTTTCTGTGGCAGCAGGAACGCAATGATCCAGTACTACAAAGAGTTTATCAGGATTTAATATTCGCTTAATCCCAATATTGTGAAAGATCTTGATTATTGCTGCCGTGTTGTCATGGGACATGATCACATCTGGTGACACATCGACGATCTCACCAGGATTGACCCGAGGTTTTCCTGATTTTAAGGCGAGTATCTTCTGAACGAATGTTATCCCCATAGTTCACCACTCCTTGAATGGTTCGTAGTTCATGAAGTCCACGTGATGTAAGATGATCGCTTCTGGGGTTCTCTTGACCAGGTCTCCTTCTTTCGAATGGGTGGCAATTATGTGGAGGATTTCATCGGGAATTCCTTGATCGTAGCAAAGCCCAACCCCAGAAAATGGATGACGTAGCAATTTACCCGAACTGCTCTTCACGAATTTTCCATTCTCCTCTTTGTATTCGACTAACTTTCCTATATCGTGGAGCAAAGCACCGGCAAGCAAATAATCCTTGTTGATCTTCAATCTTTCACCGTAAATATCTTCAAATTCTTTTTCTGCAGCCATACACATCCTTACCACACTGCGCACGTGTTCTACGAAAGTGATCTTGCAGTCAGGAATGAGAAGAGTAAAGGGCATTTTTTTCAGGTTGTCTAATCTCCATCCACCTGATTTCAAAGCGCTTTCCCAGACATGCAAAATTTTTTCTCTTAACTCACGATCCTCGATCAGATCGAACTCTGGAATAAGTCTTAAAAGTGCTTCTTTCAATTCCACCACCGCTACAAATTAACATTTTGAACCAGGTTGTGCGAAAACCGAACGTTCACCCTGGAAAAATAAGGTAATGATCTTACCATGGGATCTCTATATCTAATAACGGAGCATGCTGCTGAGCTCCATAAGTGTCCGTTTCTCCAATGCTGCCTGAGTCAACTGGTCTGACAATGGTTGCCTTTATCGCATTTGCGGGATCAAACTCACCAAAGTATAGCACTTTTTCTAAAGGAATATGATATAGTTTTGCTATCAATCCTTTCGTTATCACTCCAGAATGCTTGACCTTCTCATAAGTTTCCTTATCTTTGAATATGATATCGAAGGTCAATTCAAATGGACCTGCATTCTTACTCCTAACTACCTTAGCAATATCTTTGATCTTAACCGTTCCTGTCATCTCTATCACCTTCCTATATTTCTACCAATTCGATGGGGAACAACTCGCAGGGATCATCCACTTGAACCAAATGATGGATGTTGAATTTGTATACGGGTCCGGTGGGTATATCAGATGGTGCATATGGAAAAGCAAGGTTACCAGCAGTCGCAATACGACCTTTATATGAATAGTGCATCAAGGTAGAGCGTGCAAAAGCACAGATCGTGTTTGCGAGCGCCTGATCCTTAGCAACGACCTCCAGAATGATCCCGATTTCATGAGAGGTTATCTCCTTCTGGGGTTCTAATTCTCCCATCACACCATTTTTCCCATAGATATGGAAGATCAGTTTGTAATCTTCCATCGGGATATCCTTGAAATATCTGCTCACGGCATCTCGAACTGCACTCTCACATTCATCAATTTGGTTTATCATTATTGGGTCTCTCACCCCTGCGATGGATATCGTGCGATATGCAACCATGCTCGCACCTTCGAGTTTAACCCAGCAGGAATCTGGTTTTATGAGTTTTGAACCCGATACCCTTACAGATCTCTCTGTCTCTTGCTTGAATTCACAACCTGTGACATCTACAATCCCTTCAGGCCCTATGATGTGAAGCGGACTCGATTTCTCGTACAGAGTATGTGCGGCTACAGTAGTCGTTGTACACTTCCGCATCGGATTGAGTGGTTCTACTACGAAGTGATCTTGTCTGAGATATCCCATCATACAATCGGAGGTCGTCCCCGGAGTCGAAGCCATTGCCCCACATTCCAGGATCTTTCCCATGTGTAAAGCCAAACCCGGAGCATAACCTTCATTGATCCCAGGAGCAGCGAACATGGCAGGATCATTGGAGCGCCCAGCGATGATAACATCTGCTCCTTTTTCGAGTGCTTTCATATGCGGATGCACTCCCATTACAGCAACTATCCTTATCGCATCATCTATATCCTTTGGAGTTAATTCGGGGACAGGTCCCAGGGGTTTTACCTTATCTTCTTTTAACTTTCTCCTGAGATAGTCCTTATCCATTTCCGCATGAATAACAGCCATTTTGAAATGGAGGTCATTTTCTCTTGCAATTTCCTTCACTATGTCCAACGTCCAGGAAAGGTGTACTTCGGCTCCTGAACCACCAGCAGAGCCAACAAGTACAGGTATCTTTCTTTCGCAACCAGCTTTCAACATAAATGTGAGATCCCTTTTTGTTGCCCATCTACTCACGATACCCACACCTGCGCCAAGCTTGTGAGGCCCAGCATCGGTTGAACCAGCATCTACAGCTATGGCATCTGGCGAACGTCTCATCCCTTCCTGGAAAGATTCTTCTGGGAAACCATAACCTAACATGCCAACGGGTGATAATATTCTTAATTCTCTCATGTCTGATTCTCCTTATATTGTATGTTTTTGAAGAACAAAAATATTATATCACAATTATACTGCTGTATAGTGTAGGTAGTGTAAAATGAAACTGTCCCACCTAAGAAATGTTGAATGTTGGATTAAAAACAAAAGAAATGAACATGAAAGGGATATTGCAAAAAGAGGTATTTGAAAATAGAAAGTTAAGATACGATCGTTTCAAAAAATCGTAGGGACAGGTTTTTAAACCTGTCCGATGGAATGGAGTT
>QNAT01000189.1 GCA_003641555.1 Thermotoga sp. | reverse complement strand
TGGTTTCCATGTTACAGTCTTCGTTGTGAACCCGCCTAATTCTGCAAGATCGAAAACTTCCATTGCCTCTTTGCCATTCCCGGATGGACCGGAAGCAAGCACAACGGGATTTTTGAACCTCAATCCAAACAACTCAATAGACATATCTACCATTCCAGGAACACCTCTTTAGCAGAAAACAACGGCCCATCCTTGCAGACGTGTTTTACTACGATGTGATCGGGTTCTCTAACCTTTACTGCACATCCTTTACACATCCCCACACCGCATGCCATCATCTCCTCGAGGGAAACATAAGATTCGAGCGATTTTTCTTTTGCTATTTTGAGTATCGTCTGAAGAACTACCTTAGGCCCACATCCGATCAAAATCGCATCCGATGGAAAAGAGCAATCCTTCACCAGATCTACAATTGTTTTGTGATTTGATGAGCCATCCTCAACTGCCCATTGGTATTTACAACCTTCGATTTCATCGAAAAATGTTCTTGTACCTTTCTTATCCACTCCTATCAAAAAAGTAATATTCTCTTTTTGAGGAAAATATCTGGCAAAAAAGTGAAGAGGAGCGTATCCACTTCCCCCGCCGATCAGAAATATCCTCCTATTCCGAAAATTGGGATATGGATTCCCAAGCGGTCCTTTGAACCCTATTTCATTCCCTCTCTCCAATTTACTCAATTTCCTCGTGGCCTTACCCCTGATCTTCATCAATATGGTAAAGGAATTATTATCCCGATCGTAGATACTGAATGGCCGGGGGAGGATAGGTTCCTCCCAATTTCCCTTCAACATAACGAATTGTCCAGGTTTGATATCGATACTCGCACCTATCTTCAACTTCGCATAACTACTCTTTACATCTACCTGTATATCGAGTAATCTACCTTGCCTCAATCTTCTCAACCTTTCTCTGCATCGTATACTATTTTACCTTCCTCGAGCGTTGTGATGACTTTCCCTTTTATCTCTTTACCCACGAAAGGTGTATTTTTTCCTTTGGAATATAGTGTCTCTGGAAGACACTTCCAGGTTTGTTCAGGATCGAAGATGACTAAATCTGCAAGGTCTCCCTCCTTTATATCTCCTCTATCCTCGAGATGATAAAGCCGAGCAGGTATGAATGTAGCGGCTTCCACCAATTTCTTCATTTCTATTCCCAATCGCCGATGAACTTCGAAAAGCATGTTTGTAAATAGGTCCAGGCCCGATATCCCAAAAGGAGAACGTTGAAACTCCACTTCTTTCTCGTGGGGAGCATATGGGGCATGATCTGTAACAAGAATATCTATCGTACCATCTTCCAATGCCTCATAAAGAGCCTCTTGATCTTTTCTCGTTGGTAGTGGAGGATTAACCTTCTTGTTTGTATCGTAATCGGAAAGTGCCTCATCCGTGAAGAGAAGATGGTTGAAGGTAACTTCGCAGGTAATGGGAATGCCATCCCGTTTTGCCTGCCTTATAAGAGAAACCGAGCGCTTTGTGGAGACATGAGCCACATGCAGATGTTCTCCGGTTAGATAAGATAATTCTATATCTCTGCCCACCATTATGGATTCAGCAACATCTGGTATAGGATGTATACCAAAATAGGTAGAAAACCATCCCTCGCGCATATGTCCACCATCGGAGAGTTCAAGGGTTTCACAATGTGAAATAATAGGTAATCCAAGAACCTTTGCATATTCCATCGCTCTTCTCATTACATGAGAATTCGTAACAGGGGAACCGTCATCTGAAAATGCAATGGCCCCAGCCATCTTCATCTCTCCCATATTGGCAAGTTCTTTGCCTTCTCTTCCCTTAGTTATAGCTCCTATTACCAGAAGATCTGCGAGATCAAGCCTTTTACTCTTTCCCAGGAGAAAAGATACATTTGCCTTGTTATCGATGGGAGGAAGAGTATTCGGCATGCAGGCAAGCGTAGTAACTCCACCATGAAGTGCGGCTTTTAAGCCAGTATTTAGTGTCTCCCGATATTCATAACCAGGTTCACGTAAGTGGGTATGCATGTCGATAAATCCTGGAAATACAAGACAATTTGATACATCTATCTCGGTATACTTACCATCGCTGGAAATGCTCTTTGCTATTTTTTCTATCCTCCCATTCGAGATCAATATATCGTATTTTCCTTCATATGAATGTGAGATCAATTGACCTCCCTTAATCAATGTTCTCAACTTGTACACCCCCAAATAAAAGATATAAGAGAGCCATTCGAGTAGCAACACCGTTGGTTACCTGTTCTGGGATGACTGAATAGGCAGCGTCTGCGATATTGCTATCCAATTCTACGCCCCTGTTAATAGGGCCTGGATGCATCAATATGGCATCTGGTTTTGCAAGTTTCATGCGTGCCTGCGTTATGCCGAATATCTCGTTATATTCACGTAAAGAAGGAAATAATCCCGAGGTTTGCCGTTCTAACTGCATCCTTAAGCCCATAATTACATCGGCATTCTCGATGGCTTCCTCAGGTTTTCTCGACACGATCACATCATAATTATCGATCGCCATAGGCAGTAATGTATAAGGCGCACAAATCACCACTTTGGCACCAAGTAAACGGAACATCTTTATATCCGAACGCGCCACACGACTATGGGATATGTCACCTATTATTGCTATCTTAATGCTCTCAAAATTTTTCTTCTTTTCCCAAATTGTATAGCCATCTAATATAGCCTGGGTTGGATGAGCATGGATACCATCACCTGCGTTTATCACCATGGCATTTGTATAGCGTTTGAGCATAAGAGGAGCCCCTGGTTCAGAATGCCGTATTACGTACATATCTATCCCCATAGCTGAAAGGGTCAAAATGGTATCTTTAAAGGATTCTCCTTTTTTAAGGCTGCTTGTCGATGCAGAGAAATTCGTTACATCTGCACTCAACGTCTTCTCTGCTATTTCAAACGATATCCGTGTCCTCGTACTTGGTTCGAAGAAGAGATTGCATATTCTCTTACCTCTCAAAGCAGGGACTTTTTTTATCGGCCTCGTGAGGATCTCTTTGAAATTCTTCGCTGTTTGGAATATGTGAAGCATTTCTTCTCTATTAAAACAATCCACATCTATGACATCCTTACCTTTGAACATCTCATCACCTCTCTTCAATGTACACCCCATCTTCATCGTCATATTCTCTCATCTTAACGAATAACCATTCTTTGGAGGTAGTGGGGACTTTTTTCCCCAGAAAATTAGGTTCTATCGGTAATTCTCTGTGACCCCTATCAAGAAGAGTGAGCAGCCAAATACATTTAGGACGCCCAAAATCCATGATCTCATCGAGGGCTGCTCTCGCCGTTCTTCCTGTAAATATAACATCATCTACTAATATTATCCGCTTTTCATTGATATCGAATGGGATCTCTGTCTCCTTTACTATGGCTTTTCCCAGTTTTAAAGCCGTATCGTCCCGATACAATGTGATATCCAACTTTCCGATTGGTACATCTATACCTTCTACTTCTCTTATCAGATTTTTCATACGCTCAGCGATGTAAACTCCCCTCGTTTGGATACCAAGCAATGCAAGATCTTCAGCTCCATCAGACCTTTCCAGTACTTCGCTGCAGAGACGTCTCAACATACGAGATATCTCTTTTTCATCCATGATCTTTTTCAATAACTTCACCCCCTTTATATAAAAAATTCACCTCTTTAAGAGGTGAATTCTCTTCTATTGAATTTTATTAAACACGATTGTCTTTTAGCTTTGCTGCGATTTCCCATTTTTTCTAATCACCAGTGGGTGCGGCAGGGATCGAACCTGCGACCTCTTCCGCGTGAAGGAAGCATTCTCCCACTGAACCACGCACCCAACCATTTCATAAAATACCAAATTTCAAAATGCCAATCTCCTATACTCTTATTAAGTCTATTGTATTCTACTAATAAGCAAATGTCAAGTAGAATGGGCTGATTGTAACTTCCTTTCCTCTCTAAAACTGCACTCAAAAAGTAATGCCAGCTTAAATTCAGATATTCAGGCAGACACATTGGTCTGCTCTTAGTTCATGATTTCATTCGCAACATAGGTAAGGAAACGAAGATAGGATTCGGGTTGGAATATCTACCGTTCAGCAGCTTCAGAGGTAATGCAGTATGGTTTGCAACGGGATTG
>QNAT01000188.1 GCA_003641555.1 Thermotoga sp. | reverse complement strand
TAATAAGGTCTCCCTGTACAGTCCCGGGTACGTTCCCGATGATCTTGAATTCATTCTTATCATCTTCTATCTGCCATTTTCCATTCAAAGATATAATCACTTTCGTCAACTCCTTTTAGTTAATATCCACTCTTTATGAAGTGTAGGAACATCTTCGATCAAACCTTTTGTGTAAGTATGATTCGGGTTCATTATCACCTGCTCTGCACTCCCGGCTTCAACTATCTTACCCCTGTGCATTATGAAAATACGGTCACTCACGTAATATGCTAATCCTATATCATGAGTTATGAACATTATGGATGTCCCCTGTTTTTCCCTGAGTTTTTCAAAGAGTTTAAGAATATTTGCTCTGAGGATAGAATCGATCATAGATGTAGGTTCATCTGCTATCAACAGTTTAGGCTTTATTATGAATATTCTTGCTATCATTATCCTTTGCATTTGTCCACCACTCAATTCGAATGGATATTTTTCCAGAACATCTCCAGGATCTATGTTTACAGATTCCAATGCCTTTATTATGATCTTATCTTTTTCTTCATTATTGAAACTCTTATCTAATATTTTGAAGGAATCTCTTAGAACTTTTTTAACTACGAAGAATTGATTGAAACTGCTGAACGGATCCTGAAATATTCCTTGAACATTTCGCCAGTAAATTTTCTTTTTAATATCTTTTATATCTTTTCCATCGAAGATAATACTACCCGATGTTGACTTGAGCAGGTTTAGTATCATATGTGCTATTGTAGTTTTACCGCTGCCACTTTGACCCACCAGGGAAACGATCTCTCTCTCATGGATTTCGAAACTCACTTGATCCACAGCAGTAATTTTTCTTCTGCCAGAGACAAATATCTTTGTTAGTTCCCTGACTTCAAGCCTTGTGTTATTAGATAACTTCATTCTGTTTAATTTCCTTCCCTTTCAAGGGGTGAAAGCATTTAATCTTTCTACCATCCGTTTCTTCCATATCTGGTTCCCTCATTCTACATTCATCTGTTGCATAAGGGCATCTTTTCGCAAATCTACAACCTTTAATCCGCTTACGTAGATCCGGAGGACGACCCGTGATAAGCGGCAACTTTCTCTCCCGCATTCCTTTTTCAGGAACTATTATAGAAGACATAAGAACTTTTGTATATGGATGACGAGGATCAAATATGATCTGAGGCATCGTTCCAACCTCAAGGAACACACCTGCATACATGATGGCTATTCTGTCAGCAACATGTCTCAAAATCGGTAGTTCATGAGTAATGAAGATCATACTTTTTGTGATCTTCATTTGGAGTAATCTCTTCATCAATTCAATAACCTGTCTTTGCGAAGAGACATCCAAAGCTGAGGTAGGCTCATCTGCAATTACTATTTCTGGATTCATAAGAGTAGAGAGAACCACAATTGTTCTTTGTTTCATTCCTCCACTGAGTTCAAATGGATATGCCTTTAACACATCTTTTGGAAGTGACAAAACCTCTAAACGTTCTTCTGCACGCTTTATAGCTTCTTCCCTTGAAAGATCCGGTTCATGTTCTTGCATAACATCTGCGACAAAATCCTCTATCTTCAAAGTTGGATTTAAGGCATTCATAGCACTCTGAGGAATAAAAGATATCTTTTTCCCGAGGATAGATTTCCTGAGAGTTTGTTTATCAGTTCTAATTATGTCGATTCCATCCAGGGTAATATTACCTTTCTGATATTTCAACGGTGGGAAGAATAAACCACTCAAACACGATGCCAAAGTGGACTTTCCACATCCAGATTCACCTGCTATTCCTAACACTTCACCTTCCTGGAGTGTTAGAGATACTCCATCAACTGCTCTTAGTTTTTCGCCTAAACGCAGTTTATAGTAAGCTTTGAGTGCCTTTACTGTTAATAATTTTCCCATATCAACTCCTGAGCCTTGGATTAAAAACTTCATCCATTCCCGTGTTCATGTACAACAATGAAAAAGTTATGATGGCAATAGTAAGCGCAGGAGGGATGAACGCCCACCATGCCCCAGTTCGTACTGCCTCATATAAAAGAGCCCATGATAACATCTTTCCTAAAGAAATAGTATTGCTCGGTCCTAATCCCAGCATACTCAAACCTGCTTCGGACAATATACCACTAGCCACCTGGAGAACAAATACCATAAATATATATGAAAGCATATACGGTAATATTTCTTTTAGCACGATTTCAACATAACCCTCACCGTTTAACTTTGCCATGTTGACATGTTCCCTTGTTTTCAGACTCGAAGTTTGAGCCCTTACAGCTCTGGCAGTCCATGGCCAACTCGTAATCCCAATGATCATTGCAAGCAAAGTTAAGGATCTCGATCTGAGACTCACGGACAAAAGTATCAGGATCACGAAAGAAGGTATCACAAGAAAGAGGTTCGTTATGCTGTTGAGGATATTATCTATAGTTTTACCTAAATATCCTGCTGTCGTACCAATTGTTGTTCCGATAAAAGTGGCAATTATGCCAGATAAAAGTCCAACATATATAGATGTTTTCATACCATATATTAATTCTATTAGAACATCTCTTCCGAAGTTATCAGTTCCAAGCAAATGCTCTTTAGAAGGAGGCTCATATAGAAAGCCTATCATCTCCGCAGGATCATGTGAGCTTATTGTTGTGAATATAAGACTACCAAACAATAACAACAAAAAGACACATAATCCTATTATGAATTTTTTGGATTTTAGTAAGGTTTTTAAGAGCTTCATATCTTATTCCTCCATTTGAGCCATCCTGATCCTCGGATCCACTATCCCATATACTATATCTATCAGAAAATTAGCCAAAAGCACAGCCATTGTAATAACAAGAGTCCCTCCCTGTATAAGAGGATAATCTTGCTGCCGAATTCCATTGAAAAGCCAGGTACCTATTCCCGGATAAGAAAAAACAATCTCAGTTATCAAGGCACCCCCAACCATGGTCCCTAAGCTTATAGCAAGACCTGTTATTTGCGGTAACATAGCATTTTTAAAGACATATCTCGTGATCTTCTTCTCACTTATTCCTAACAGTTTTGCGTAACGCACATAATCAGTATTGAGTTCATAGATGCTCATTTCTCTCATTCCTATTGCTTGTCCTCCTATGGTTACCAGTATCAATGAAAAAAATGGCAAAAGATAATGTTTAAGGGCATCAATTAGAAACGTTATGGAAAAAGATGGTATAAGCTGCATGCTGTATCCTCCACCTATTGGAAAGACATCCAGGAGTACTCCAAATAGATAAAGTAAGATGATAGCAAGACAATAATATGGAATACTATTGATAAAGAGTGCCAATGGAAAGAAGGCACTATCAAATTTACCTTTTTTATAAGCCGCTAATGCTCCAAGTAAGTTACCTATTATCCAGCCAATAAGTATAGCAGGAGCCTGAAGTGCAATTGTCCATGGTAAAGCATGGGAAAGAATTGTATTAACCTTCGTTGGATATAGACTGAAAGATATACCCAGATCACCATGAAATACCTTTAATACATAATTAATAAATTGAGTATACCATGGTTTATCTAAACCGAATTCTTGTATATACGAATTATAAAGTTTATCAAGGACATCACTCGATGCCCCTCCGCCTGCCATCTGCGCTACTAAAGCGGATACAGGATTACCTGGTATAAATCTGGGTAGAAAAAAATTCAGAAAAACCGCTATGAAAAACGTTAATATATACCACTTTAACTTTCCTGTAAGGTATTTCAGGTATCGATTCAACTATTCTATTCTCCCTTTCCAAATGTATTTAAACATGATCGGGAAAAGGGTATACCCTTTTCCCGATCATTATACAACTTATTTTACTGGTTCGATCTTGTACAATGCTCTTATCCCCGCTCCATCAGTACATATCTGAGGTGGGGCATAAGGATTATCCTCATTTGGGAAGTTAGTCCAGTGAGATGTGTTGTACTCATAGAACAACCATGGTCTATATTCAAGCACAATTATCGGTATATCTTTCATATATATTCCATCAAGTTCTTTGTAAAGAGATTTGAGTTCTGATGGATCTGTTATCGTTGGAATCTTTTCCAAAATTTCATCAGCATGAGCATTTTTATACCTTCCCCAATTTCTAAATGCAAGTTGCCCAATTGGAGGAACATC
>QNAT01000187.1 GCA_003641555.1 Thermotoga sp. | reverse complement strand
TTTGCAATAGCCTTTACAGTGGTATTCAATCGCTTCGCTATACACCAAAGGGTGTCATTTGGCTGAACTATGTAATAAAGATTATCTGAAGTATCGTAAGGTTTTGTAGTAACACGCCAATTGTAATCAATGGTTGGCTTTATATACTTTCCCTTCAAGATATAATCTGCCATCAGTTCTGAGACTTCCATCATAACCTGCCGCACGACAGGTTTATTTGCAAACATCGTATATCCTCCACCACCAGCGGCTCTGTAGTTGTTCAGAACGATTTCGTACTCTTTATTCATGTCCACTGGGCCAAAGTCTGCCACATCTAATTTCACAACTCTACTACCTACAGGTTTGGTAGGATCTATAACGTAATTTATACCCTCCCACATATCGTAGTTGTAAGGCTTAAAGGATCTATTTACACCGACCTTCCCATTTTCGTATGTGAAGTATTCGGCACTTCTCTCGAGGGCATCTTTTATATCTTTCCCTTTGACTTTGATCACTTTAAGTGTATTCGGGTAAATGTAAACAGCCATTATATCTCTGAGGGTTACAGGCCCTCTCTTCCAGCCTTTTATCGAATTGCTGAAAAGCGCGGTAGAAGATATTTTGGCTCCACTATAATACATCTGAACTTTGTTGACAAATTCCATCAAAGGATTATCCATCATCCTTGCCTTGAAGGGATCGGCTACATAAAAATTTCCATCTGAAACACCTATTGGCTTATCAAGCCATTTTTGAACGGCATTCTCATAGTCACTTGTTATGTGCATTACTGCCATGTTCTCTTTTACACCCTTAACGCTCAGCATCTCTTCGGATTTCTTTACTACAACCCACTTACCGCTCTTTTCATCTTTATTCATAACAAGTTTTATCACACCCAAATATCTACCCCAGCATCCTGGTTGACTAACCAGAACACCATTGATGAATACGTTGGATATTTTCCTATGCTGATGTCCTGTGAGCAATACATCTATTCCTGGGACCTCTTCGCAGATCTGATATCCTTCATTCTCTCCCGTTAACTCTTCTGTGGGTTTACCAGTCAGTGGATCCCTTTCCAGGCCACCATGATAGGCTACTACAACTACGTCGACTTTCTCTTTTTTTCTCAGGATATTCACATATCGTTTTGCAACATCCACAGGATCTAAGAACGCTATTCCTTCTATGTTCTTAGGCTCTTCCCAGTGAGGTATATACCTGGTGGTTAAGGCAAGTATACCCACCTTTATGCCATTTGGAAGAATCTTGACGATATAGGGTTTACCAAAATAAGGGATATTCGTCCCTACTTTAACGATGTTGGCAGAGACTACCGGAAATTGCGCCTCAGATATAGATTTTTTTAGCACAGGTAATCCGTAGTTGAATTCGTGGTTGCCTATGGCCATGAGATCGTAATTCAGATAGTTCATAACCAGGATCATTGGATCCAACGCTCTGTTGTCCACTCTTGCATGATAATATTCCAATGAGCTTCCCTGAATCAAATCACCGCTGTCCACCAGGATGGCATCGGGAAATTTTTCACGCTCTTGAGCGATCAAAGTGGCGATCTTCGCTAATCCGACATCAGAATACTTATTCGTAGCGTAATTTATCGGATAGATATGACCATGAAGATCACTCGTGTGCAATATGGCTAGCTCATATTGAGAGAAGACTACACACGAAATCAATAGTAACGCTACAAACACGAGAACTTGCAACCTTTTCATATTATCCTCCTCCTCCTGAATCCATAATGAAGTCAAAGATATTCACATTCACATGGATATTTTATCACATTATTCTTTAGATCACAACAACATTTAACTTCCTCTTTATTATATCAAATTCAAATGGATCATGCCCCAAAGATTCACCATCTACTTCAAGGTATACGTGCCTATCTTCTTTCAAAGACCTTAAAGTCATTGATTTTACATTATAGGTATCTACTTTAGGATGTTGAGTTACAGTACCATTATACAACATTTTTATATGTAGAATGATATCTAATTTCGATATGTTGTTCACAAGAGTAACACTAAGGATACCATCGTCGATCATCGCATGGGGTATTTGCATCATCCCACCACCGTTATACTTTCCAATTCCCACAGCCATAGAAAACATCAGATGTTTTTCCTTTTCACCGTCCAAACCTACTTCTACTGGTAGACTTTTATTTTTCATCAAACAGGTAAATAGGGAAAGAAGATAGGAAAATGTTCCACGAGGGCGCTCTGACAAATCATTTGCTTTCTTCGTTACCACTGCATCGAACCCAAGTCCCGCCACGTTTACAAAGTACCTCTTTTTCTTCTCATTGCCTTCATAATATTTTACTATTCCAACATCCTGAACCAAAGTCCTTCCTTGCTTTATAACATCACATGCCTTCACATAATCGTTGGGAATTCCAACGCTTTTTTCCCAATCGTTGCCAGTACCAGTAGGTATCATACCTATCCTCATCTGCAATGAGTCCGAAGCATGATCCATTATGGCATTTACTATCTCATTCACCGTGCCATCTCCACCAATTGCAATGAACGAATCGAAGCCTTTTTCTATTGCTTGCGTGGCTAAATATATTCCATGACCTTTATGCTGTGTGATGAAGGGAACGTAATCTATGCCCTGAGAGTTAAGTATTCTGGATATTTTAGGCCATTCCTTCCTGGTTTTCCATGCAGCTGCTTTGGGATTGACTATAACACACCATTTATCCATCAAAAACAACCTTCCCCTCCTTAATAGTTTTTAATACATTAAAAGTTTGGGTATCACATACGACTAAATCTGCCTCCATGCCCTCCCTTATATCCCCTGCATTTTTAATTCCATAAAATTCAGCTGGATTATACGTGGCAGCATCAAGGCATGTCCTAAGAGGCAATTTCGTCACTATTTGATAATTCTTCACCCCTTCTTCCATGGTAAGCGTGCTCCCAGCCAATGTACCGTCTTTCAAGCGTGCTTCACCTTTTAGCACACTCACTTTTAAACCTCCCAGCTCATACTCTCCATCTTTCATTCCAGAGGCTCTTATGGCATCCGTTATGAGAATCACTCTGGATGGCTCTTTGATCTTCGCTATCAACCTCAACATCTGATCATTTAAGTGGCATCTATCGGCTATGACTTCCAGATATACATCGTTGTGTAAAAAACCTGCTCCAACGAGCCCGACATGTCTATGATGCAGCCCGGACATGGCATTGCAAAAATGCGTTAAGTGCCTTACACCCAAAGCATAGCATCTTTCGAATTCTTCAAAAGTTGCTTCTGAATGGCCTATCGAAGGTTTTACTCCATATTCTCTACATAGATGAGGGAGACTTCCTCTGGGATCCGAAACAGGGGCATATGTTATGACCCTTACGATACCTAAAGAAAACCACTTTCTTAATTCATCTTCATCCAGAGAACGGAGAAATGAAGGATTCTGAGCCCCGATCCTCTTTATATCCAGGAAAGGGCCTTCCAGATGGATACCACCGATATTCTCGAATCCATCTTTACCATTTAATACTTTCAGCATGTTCACAACATTCAAGGTCTTTTTGAAAGATGCGGTTACAGTGGTCGGGAAAAAAGTTGTGACACCATGAGAATATTCGTAATCACATAGCAATTTAAATGCCTTCTCATCAGCATCCATCGTATCTACACCATTCCCACCATGTATGTGCGTATCTATGAAACCCGGGAAAATATACGCTCCTTCACAATCCAGATCCGTACCAGCCACAATATTCGGAAATCCCTTTACAATTCGAGATATTTTCCCCCCCTTTATCTCTATATATCCTCTCTCTACTTCCACACTATGAGCAAGTATATGAGCGTTGTAAAGAATCAATTTATCATCTCCTCTCTCGTCCTCAATCTGAAACTCTGAATGGACAGAAATTTATCTCCCGTCCGACCTGTTTCTACAGATCTTTTGAAATGATCACGCCTTAACATTCTGTTTTCAAATACCAATTTATGTTCATTTCTTTTGTCTTGATACAAAAGAAACGAACCAAAGAAAAAATCAAGGCTAGTACGAAATTTGCTAAAATTCTTCGTAAAAATGCTAAAAATGATAAACTCGCTGCGCTCAAACAGTATCATTTTCTTAACGCATTTTTCCTCGAATTCC
>QNAT01000186.1 GCA_003641555.1 Thermotoga sp. | reverse complement strand
GGCTATAGGATTAGAACCCCCTGGTGAAGGTGATAAAATCATTGAGAAGAAATTTCCAGATAGATGGTGGGGAGTTGATTAAAATGACATTTTGGAACGGAAAAAAAATATTAGTAACAGGTGGAGCAGGATTTCTGGGCTCTTATTTAGTTGAAAAATTGATAAGGGAACGCAATATCAACCCAGAAAATATTAGAATACCCCGGAGTAAAGATATTGATCTGAGGAAATGGGAGAATTGCGTTGACGCAGTTAAAGATATTGATGTTGTGATTCATTTAGCTGCAAAAGTTGGAGGTATCGGTTACAATCAAAAATACCCTGCCACACTTTTTTATGACAATGCGATTATGGGTATACAAATGATGGAAGCAGCAAGACAGGAAAATGTTGAGAAGTTTGTAGCAATAGGAACCATCTGTGCTTATCCAAAGTTCACACCTGTTCCATTTAAAGAGGAAAATCTGTGGAACGGCTATCCAGAAGAGACAAATGCGCCTTACGGATTAGCAAAAAAAATGCTTTTAGTTCAAGCACAAGCTTATAGACAACAATATGGGTTTAATGCGATATATTTATTACCCGTCAATTTGTACGGTCCCAGAGATAATTTTCATTTAGAGTATTCTCACGTGATACCGGCACTAATAAGAAAAATGGTAGATGCCAGAAATAAAGGTGAAAAAAAGGTGGTTGTATGGGGAACCGGAAATCCATCACGTGAATTTCTTTATGTAGAGGATGCTGCAGAAGGCATAATCCTTGCAACGGAAAAATATAACAAACCTGATCCTGTCAATCTAGGGGCAGGTAAAGAAATAAAAACAAAAGATTTGGTTAATTTGATTGCAGAGTTGACTGGTTATAAAGGAGAGATTATTTGGGATACCTCAAAACCAGATGGACAACCAAGACGCTGTTTAGATACCTCGAAAGCTGAGAAAGAGTTTGGGTTCAAGGCTAAAACAGATTTTAGGGAAGGGTTAATGAAGACAATTCGTTGGTATGAAAAAGCCATTGAAGAGGGATTACTTTGAAGATTCTCATTCCATCTTCTACTATAGACCTAAAATATAGATTAGGATGTACTCCCTCATGGTGGCAATTGTTTAAGGCATTACATGAAACAGGAAACGAAGTAATTGTTGTGCCATATTTGGGTGACCCAGTAGAATCATTGTGGTGGAGAACATATTCTAACCCTTGTTCATGGGAAAGCAAAATTTTCAATACCTATTTAGAACAAAAAAAGAAAAGGGGAAAACTCCCAAAACATAATAAAAAAAACACAATCTTAGACAAATTTGCCGAAAAATACGTTAAAAATAAGTGGGAGAAATATCTTGCCCACATAATAGAAAAGGAAAAAGATATCGATGCATTGCTTTTTGTAAATATTCCCCTAAATCATATCAAAGGAATAGCAACAAAAATCAGGGATGAATATAGCATCCCTATTGCTTATTTTGATGGAGATATGCCAACAATTTTACCCAAGTATGCTGTAGACAGGGGATTTAAGTTTAATTATTATGTTGATGCAAATTTATCTGAATATGACGCATTCTTTACAAATTCAAAGGGAGTTATCCCGGAGTTGGAAGAAATGGGTGCAAAAAATGTTCATCCCCTCTACTATGCTGCTGATCCAGAGCTTTTCAGGCCAATTGAAGTTGAAAAAGATATTGATGTTTCCTTTTTTGGTTATGGAAGTGAATACCGCGAGGAATGGATGACTAAAATGATTACGGAACCATCAAAAAAATTAAACAATGTTAATTTCTCAGTGGGTGGCAAAGGTTTTAAAATCGATTTGGGCAACACAAATCTGATTGGAGACCTTTCATATAGTGCATTCAGAGAGTTTTGCTGTAAGAGCAAAATATGTTTGAATATAACAAGATGGTCACATACAAAAGTTTATGCTTCCTCAACAGCAAGACCCTTCGAATTGGCTGCTTATGGTGCATGCATTGTCTCACAACCCTATAACGGAATTGAAGAATGGTTTGAAATTGGAAAAGAATTGGTTGTTGTAGAAAGCGAAGAAGAAGCTGTAGAAACATATAAGTGGTTGCTTAATGATAATGCAGAAAGAGAAAGAATAGGCAAAAGAGCAAGAGAAAGAATACTAAAAGAGCATACTTTCCAGCATAGGGCTAATGAGATAATGAATATTCTAAGTGATGCAAAACCATGACATGAAAAGCGCTGTTTAAACCCCTAAAATATTCTATCCTAAGGAACTTGTAACTTATATTACTTATATTACCGACGATGAATGGATGTCAATAACATGCTACGAGGTGAATAAATGAAAATTCTACAAGTGATACCCTATTTTGTACCTGCTTGGGGATATGGCGGCCCTATTCCTGTTTGTTATGAATTATCTAAAAAATTAGTTGAGAACGGCCATAGTGTAACCGTTTGTACTACAGATGCTCTTGATAACAATAATAGAATCAATGTTAGAAAGGAAAGGATAGATGGAATTGATGTTTTACGGTTTAGAAATATAAGTAACCATCTTGCATGGTACCACAATCTATTCATTCCCATAGAATTTACAGATTTTATAAAGAATAACCTAAAAAGTTATGATATAGTCCACCTACATGATTATCGGACTCCTTTGAATGTTATATTACACCGGTATGCCACCAAGTATGGAATTCCTTATATATTACAACCACATGGTACAACTCATATAATCCTTAAAAAACACGGACTGAAAAAACTATTCGATAAAAAATTTGGTTATAAAATAATAAAGAAAGCAGGTGCAATTCTTGCACTTAATGAAACAGAGGCAAAAAATCTCGAAAGAATGGGAGCACAAAAAAACAAAATAAAGATAGTTCCAAATGGAATAGATGTTAGAAAATTCAACGATCTTCCCCCAAAAGGAATCTTTAGAAAGAAATATTCGATAAGAGAAAATGAAAAGTTAATACTATATGTAGGGAGAATCCATAAAAGCAAAGGAATCGATATTCTCATAGAGTCCTTCGCAAACTTACTTCTCAATTTGCCTGACAGTACGCTAGTTCTATTGGGGCCAGATGACGGGTATATGGAGGAAATGAAAAATATTGTAAATAAACTTAAAATTGGCAAAAATGTAATTTTTACAGGTTTTGTAAATTCTAAGATAAAAATGGCGGCCTATGCTGATGCAGATGTTTTTGTTACACCCAATTTTACGGGTTTCCCAATAACTTTTCTCGAGGGGATGTTTTTTGGTCTTCCCATTATAACAACAGATAAGGGGGATAAACTTGATTGGATTCATAATAAAGTCGGTTTTGTAGCTGAATATGATAAAAATCAGTTAAAGGATTCAATGTTTGAGATTTTGAATGATGAAGAATTGAAGAGAAGGTTTGGAGAAGAGGGTAAGAGGTTGGTGAGGGAAAAGTTTGGATGGGATAAGGTTGTTTTAGATGTTGAGAAGATTTATCTGAGTGTAATCGAATAGTGATACCAATGAAGAGAAATGTTGGCATACTCACTTTTCCGATAAGTGAGGCAGGAAATATTCCACTATCGAATCTCGTGGGCATTTTAGAGGTTCTTTCAAATGACCTTTATCTCATTACTGGAAATGACGGATATGCGTTCTTTAAAGAAGATACGAGGATTCATGCCTATGGTATAAAACATGAAAGTGGAGCAAGTGTATTTGCAAGGATTCTAAGATATATTTATACACAATTAAGAATTTCATTCAAATTAGCGAAAATAAGAAGAAATGTAGACTTGTGGGTTTTCTTCATAGGTGGAGAAGGGCTATTACTACCCATGCTAACAGCAATGGTATTGGGGAAAAAAGTTGTAATAGCCTCTGCTGGTTCTGGATTAAAGATTGCCCAAGCCCAAAAAAACTCTCTCGCCAAGATGTTTGCTCTTTTACAAAGTATCTCTTATCGCTTATCAGATAGAATTATTATATATTCAGGAAGGCTTATTGAAGAATATGGGTTGCAGAAATACAGAAACAAATTCTCCGTAGCCCACGAGCATTTTCTCGACTTTGATAGGTTTAAAATCAAAAAAGCATTTGGTGAAAGAGATAATTTAGTTGGCTACATAGGGCGATTATCCCAGGAAAAGGGTGTAATAAATTTTGTTAAGGCAATTCCAGAAATATC
>QNAT01000185.1 GCA_003641555.1 Thermotoga sp. | reverse complement strand
GTGTATGCAGCCGCGGGTGAGTGTGGCTTAGGAGTCATCGATGCCGTTAAAACCATGCCTACAGGGTACTACGTAATAGGAGTTGATGTGGATGAAGATTCTTTAGCTCCTGGGAAGGTGCTTACCAGCGCTATAAAAAGAGTCGATATAGCCGTGTTGAATGCCATAAAGGCAAAAATAAAAGGTAATTTTAAAGGGGGATTCTTCTCTCTTGGGATAAAGGAAAATGGTGTTGGATTAAGTCCTATGAAATATACAAAAGACAAAATACCTTCATGGATTCTAACTAATTTATCCAGGTTGAAAAAGATGATAGTCGAAGGTAAACTAAGAGTTCCTACAACCCTTGGGGAAGTAAAGACATTCATGCCCCCTAATTTATGATAATTGAAGACAATGATGGTGAAATCGATAAATGAAAGCGGCTCTAAGATTGGAATCCATTACTAAAACTTTTCCTGGTGGTATCATAGCTAACCACGATATCTCGCTTGAGGTATATGAAGGAGAAATTCATTCGATCATAGGAGAAAATGGTGCAGGCAAAACAACCTTAATGAAAATAATATCAGGCTTATTGAAACCCGATAAAGGGAAGATATACGTGTATGGCCGGGAAGCAAAGCTTTCCGGCCCACTTGATGCTATTAGCTACAAAATAGGTATGGTTCATCAACATTTTGTACTCATACCACGATTCACAGTAGCTGAGAATATCGTCCTTGGGATGGAGAAGAAGAAAGGACTGAATCTAGACAAGGAATGGATAAATGAACATATTAGAAAAATCTCTACTCGTTACGGTATGGAAGTGGATCCAACGGCAAGGATCGAGGAAATACCAGTTGGAGAAAAACAAAAGGTAGAAATATTGAAAGTCTTATATAGAAATGCTAACATAATAATCTTCGATGAACCTACATCAGTATTATCTCCTGAGGAAATCAAAGAACTCTTCAAAATATTCAGATTGCTGATCAAAAACGGTAAGACCATCTTATTCATCTCCCATAAACTCAAAGAAGTTTTAGAAATATCAGATAGAATAACTGTGTTGAGGAAAGGTATGAAAGTAGGGACCTTGTTACGTACCGAGGCCACTTCCAATAATTTAGCGGAAATGATGATAGGTAACAAACAAAGATTAATTATTCAAAAAGAAAAAGGTTCTTCTGAAAAGGACAAACAATTTCAAATCGAAGATCTCGAGGCTAAAGGTTCTACACTTGCATCATCCTTAAAAAACATATCTATAAAAATTAATTCGGGTGAGATATTGGGAATAGCCGGAGTTGAAGGAAATGGACAGGAAACTTTAGTAAACACCATCATCGGAATTATTCCTCCTTCAAAGGGAAGAATCATTTTTAAGGGAAGGGAAATGAATAAATTAACTCCTATAGAACGGCGAGAGATGGGCATAGGCATAATACCTTCTGACAGACAAAAAGAGGGTTTATTGTTAAGAGCCCCCGTTAAAGAAAACTGTTTATTAGGCTATCAGTATAAGAAGGAATACTATAGATTTGGCACCTTTAAGGAAGATTACATATATGAAATATCAAGAAAAATTGTAAGTGAATATGATATTCAGCCACCAAATATTTATACTAAAGCAGCAGATCTAAGCGGAGGAAATCAACAAAGATTAATACTCGGACGTGAACTTTACCATAATCCTGAGTTTCTCATCGCAGTAAGACCAACAAGAGGATTGGATCTTAAATCTACCATTTACATACATAATAAATTGATAGAAATGAAAAATAAGGGAACCTGTATATTATTGATTTCCTACGACTTAGATGAACTAACGGAATTAAGTGACAAAATAGCTGTTATATATGAGGGTAAAATAATAGATTCTTTTATAAATACGGAATCGGAGAAAAGTAAAATCAGGATAGGAGTGGCTTTAGGTGGTGTGAAATATGAAATTACGGAAACAAAATGAATTCATCAATATATTTACTCGAGGCAGTGCGCTTTCATCTTTATTTGCCATAACAATAGCCATTATAATAATACTCATAGTACTCTTACCCATGGGAATATCGCCTAAAAAGGCCTTTCATTATACCATAAAGGGATGTTTTGGTAGCCTTTACAATATTTCAGAAGTCCTTGTAAAAACCACCCCTCTTCTTCTGGCAGGAACAGGAGTTGCTATTGCTTTTAGAGCTGGCCTTTTTAACATAGGAATAGAAGGCCAAATACTTATTGGTGGACTAATGGCAGCATATAGTGGCTTCCAATGGAATCTGCCCCCCATCATTCATTTAATAACAATTTTACTCATTGGAGGGATGTGTGGGGGACTATGGATATTGGTACCTGCTTATCTTAAGGTTAAAAAGGGAATCAACGAGGTCATAACCACTTTGCTAATGTATTACATATCGATATATCTCACTCATTATTTAGTCGTAGGACCATGGAAGGCTCCTGGTTTAACACCCGCAACGCCTTACATTAAACACAACGCAATATTTCCACTAATCATACCAAATACCCGATTACATGGAGGCATAATATTCGCAATAACATTAGTCATTCTTATAGCATGGATTTTTAAAAAGACAAGAATGGGATTTGAGATCAAGGCGGTAGGATTAAATCCCATAGCAGCAGAATACGCAGGGATCAAGGTTAATAAGATAATATATCTATCTCTATTCTTATCAGGGGTCCTGGGAGGATTAACTGGGGCTGTGGAGATCGCAGGTATACACCATAGGTTCTTCGATCAATTTTCAAGTGGAATGGGTTTCGATGGAATAACAGTAGCACTTGTCGGCAAAAATAATCCTATTGGCATCATTTTTAGTGCAATATTCTTTGCTCTTATAAGAACTACAAACCTGGAAATGGCTGTTTCAGCAGGTGTACCAAAATATCTTTCATTTCTAATGGAGGGTATCATCGTAATACTTGTAGCCTTTGAAAACATTTATCAAGAGAAAATAAGTCAAATAATGAGGAGGCATATTGGTGATATGGATACTGATTAAGACAGCAATTACCTCGACTATCCCTATAATGCTTGCTGCTGAAGGAGCTACGATAAGTGAGCTTTCAGGTGTAATCAATATAGCTTTAGAAGGAATTATGCTTTTAGGAGCATTCTTTGGGGCGTTAAGTGCATATTATTCTAACAGTTGGTTCATAGGTTTGCTTGTATCAATCTTAGTAGGTGCTTCCGTTGGAGTTCTACATGCCTACATATCTATTGATTGTAGAGGTGATCAAATAATAAGTGGCACAGGGATCAATGTGGTTGCAGTTGGATTGACCAATATGCTTTTAAAAACAATATTCAAGCATGCGGGGACAACTCCTAATGTCCCTTCTATCCCTCATGATCTACCAGGTGGTTTAAACATCCTGGATCTGTTTTCTTTATTCCTACCTTTCTTCTTATGGTGGTTCTATTACTACACACCATGGGGATTGAGGACAAGAAGTGTTGGTGAAGATCCAGAGGTCTCCGAAATAATGGGGATAAGCGTTAGAAAGGTAAGATATATTAGCGTTGTTACAAGCAGCATACTGGCAAGTTTGGGAGGTGCTTACTTATCCCTTGGGGTTGTTGGTCTCTTTCAGCAAAACATGAGTGGTGGAAGGGGATTTCTTGGATTAGCAGCCATGATCTTCGGGAATTGGAATCCTATTGGAAGTATGATCGCTGCTATCTTCTTTGGCAGTACATATGCCTTACAAATGTATATGCAAATACGCTTTTATCAGTTCAATATACCTCCTGAAGTATTCCTTATGTTACCTTATATACTTGCTATCCTTGCTCTTATAGGTGTTATGGGTAAATCACATCCTCCATCTTCGGATGGTAAACCGTATACAAGACAAAAATGATTTTAGAAGACCCTAAACCCCAGATAGAGATGGAAATAAAGTGTAACTTCCCTTTGTTCACCACAGGTCTTACGATGCTGTTCCTTTCACCCATTGGGTGAAAGGAGATATATGGGAAAATTACTCGTTATAAAAAAAAGAAAAACCTCCTGGTTTCGTGTATAATGTATCTAATCAAAGAAAAAAAGGAGGTTTTTCTCATGAAGATTATACACCTGAAGAGGGCAAAAATGGAAGTCACTCCATTCGGGGGTCTGCTCTTAGTTCATGATTTCATTCGCAACATAGGTTTAGAGGCATTCGTAAAGG
>QNAT01000184.1 GCA_003641555.1 Thermotoga sp. | reverse complement strand
TGGAGGCCCGATGCATCGTACCTATACTCCTATGCTGTTGTTGTATACGACGGCATTCCAGAAGATGAGGCCGGGATATGCTGCAACAATGGGTATCTTAGTGGCATTTATAAGTTTTGGCTGTATCTGGCTGACGAGAAAATTAATAGAAAGGGATGTGACTCTCGTATGAAAAGAAAGAGGATATCACAGGAAATATTATTCGTGATCTTCTTTGTCTTAGCCATTATATGGCTCTACCCATATGTTTGGCTATTCCTTTCATCAGTTAAACCTACAGATCAAATATATACGAGTTTTATTCCCAGGTCATTTACTCTGGATCACTACAAATTCCTATTCACGAAGGCTCAAGAGATGGGAAGACCGTTTTTACTGGCATTGTTCAACAGCATATTCATGTCCATAACGGTTACCATAAGCGTTATTCTGACATCTGCTATCATAGGATATGCGGTGGCAAAGATCGATTTCAAAGGTGGAAGGTTTCTCAACAACTTCGTAATCTTCCAGATGCTCCTTCCTGGTTTTATGTTTATAATACCGTTATTTTTCGTTGTGAAGGCCCTTGGACTTCTGGATACGTATGGAGCGGTTATAATACCCGGATTAACAAGTGCCTGGGGTGTATTCATGTTTGCACAATCCTTCAAATCCATACCCTCAGCGTATATAGAAGCAGCAAGAATGGATGGTGCAGGTGAACTCTGGATAGTCTTCAGAATAATGCTGCCCTTAAGCCGTTCTACCGCATCCATAGTGGGACTTTTTACCTTTATAGGCACATGGGACAATTTTCTTTGGCCACTCATCGTCATAAGGAATTACAGAGTAATGCCGCTTTCAGTCCTCCTGGCAACGTTCAATCATGAATATGGTGCATATATAGGGCCAGTATTAGCAGCATCCGCCATTCAAAGCCTTCCAATGGTAATAATATTCTTGATATTCAGGAAATATTTCTTGCAAGGTATCTCAATGTCTCTGAAGTAAGGCAATCATCCTTCTCTTACGATCTTAGAAGCGCATTGCAGGGGACAGCCATTGATCATGATGAGCCTTCTTGATTTTCTTGCAATATCGACATGCACATTTGAACCTGCTCCAACTGCAGTTATGCAACACATCCTTGCTCCTTCAACATCTTTCGTCAATTTTACAGAAACTTCATGTCCCACCTGTCCAACGGATGATGCACCATCACAGGACAATATTATATCAAGTCCCTCCGCTTCCTTTGAACAACCTGATAAGAGCTGCCATTTCAATTCCTCCTTTCGATCTTAAGCCTTACGATCTCTATTTCACAAGTATGGTTATTTATTAGATAAAGAATGCTCCACCATTTCCTTATCTAACTCATTATCTATTATTTCTTTAATGAAGGGGTATTCCTTCAGAATATCAACGTTAACGGTATAATAGATGAACTGAGATTCTCTTCGAGATACGATTATCCCCGCGTTTGCTAATCTTTCTAAATGTTTTGATAGGTTAGACTGCTGAATCTTCAATTCCTTTTCTAAGCGCATTCAATATTCGGATACGATTTTCGGATGCTAAAGCCTTCAAGATCCTCACAAGTTTCATATCGATTTCTCTACGTTGCTCCTTTATATGATTATATTACAATTTAATCATATAATTATGACTTTGAAGTTTTGTCAACATTAGCAATTGCATAACTGTGTAAAATAGTGAGATGTAAAGTAAAAAGGCGAATCCTGGGGTGTATCTTGCCACGCGCCTGTGCAACACCCTTCACAGATTACACGTTCATAATATGGTTATTGTTATTTTACACTCACAACGCCCTCTCAATAACGATATGCCTTTACTGAAAGAATAATAGCAGAGGTCGAACAATGTCTTCACTTACACTAACGATGCACATCAAGACATGCTTTCTACCGAATTGCTTTATACAGTCAATTGTATACATCCTGGATAAATAGTAGCATATGGAGAATTCTTTAATAGATCAAGAGAAATGAAATAAATATATGTTATAATAACACTTGATGTTTTTCACAAAGGGTGGATATGTATGCGGGAGGATAGTAGTAATACCATAAAAGAAGCATCGCAAAGTGACAATAATGATATGGTTATGAAGGCTCTGGATAAAATAAAGAATATATACGATGGATCCTTCATATCATCTTGCATAGATCTTCTTTTACACCATAAAAATCCCTTTGTGAGACTGAAGCCCACAGAGATCCTCCAAAATTTCAACGATCCCATAATATTCGAGGCTTTACTTATAGCAACAAATGATGATCAGGGTGGTTTTGTGGCCGATTCCGCTCAAAAGTCTCTCGAAACTCTTGAATTCAAATTGAAGATCCAGAGGATAAAGGCTCACGTTATAACTACCTCCCGGGAGGGTGAGATAGAATGCATAAGAAATGGTTGTATATCTCGATCGTAGTGATAGGTGTTGGTATCGTCAGTGCTATTCTACTCTTCACATTTATTCCAGGGAAAACGATTTCTGTTGAAGATTCACTTAGAAGACACATACAAACAGATCCTCACGATATGGAGAGCTATCTAAAACTTCTCGATATCTATATAGAAAAAGGTGAAAGAGAAAATGCCAGAAAGCTAGCATTATCTTTGGTAAAATCGCTTAATGATTTGGAGGCTACAACTCTAAAACGGCTCGTTGATATTTCCCTATCTACGAAAGATGCCTCTTCTCTGGCTATATATTTGCCAGAGCTATTAGCATTTAACCCATCTAAAAATTATTACGATATCTATTTTAACATGTTAAGAGATCGAAAAAAGATGTCTCGTACAGTGATTCCTTTATATGCTGATTATATATCACGTTATCCTACAGATACAGGACGGATAAAGGAATATGAACGACTCCTCACCAATTTTGGTTTTTACAAAGATGTGAAGGATGTTTACGAAAAGTATCACGATACCGTTGGAAACGATGTCGAATTCGAATATCTTGCATTTCGAAGTTTAAAGATCCAGGGAGAGTATGCTAAAGCTCGTTCAATTGCCAAACTCTTACTCGATTCCGTATACCGCAAAGAGGCACTACACTTTTTGATAGAGGATGCAAAACGCAGCGGTGAAAATGGAAAGTTGATGAGTTATTACGAAGAGTATTTATCCAGGGAATTCGATCCTAAAATAGCTACTGAATATGTAGATTTATGTATTTCTATAGGAAAGGATTTTCTTTCGATCATAAAAAATATACAGGATGCAAGATATTTCAAAAGCCTCTCCATTCATCTCAAGAAGAAGGGAGACATCGCTGATGCGATAGACATTATAAAATTGGCCTTGTCTCGCGATCCAAAAGATACTGAATCACGATTAGAGCTCTCGGCTCTCCTTTTGGATATCGGTGATATAAAAGATGCCAGGAATTATGCTGTGGATATCCTGAAAGCTGACGATAATAATTCCATCGCTCACTTGATACTGGCTAGATGTTATCTACAGCTCGATGAGTACGAAAACGCCTTTATGGAAATAGAGAAAATACCGAAAGAAAGGAGAACTGCCGATGTATTCTACTATCTTGGTATAATCGATGTAAAGAGGGGCAACTACGATGAAGCTCTAAAGGCTTTTGTAACCTCTTATAATATGCATCCCTCATTAAATAGTGGAAAAATGCTTTTGTCTGCAGCAAGGTTAAAAAATGATGAAGGCAGCTTTAGAAAATATCTGAAGATCATCTCTACCCGATATCCCATGGAGTCCAAAATAGGTGAGTGGAAAGAAAGGCTTTCTATCCTTGATGAGTACGTATCGGAGAAAAAGGCTGTGAAACAGGTAGTGAAATATGGGGAAAGAGTATGGTACTATCTTGAAGTCCAATTTCCCAATGCGAAACCGATAAGGTTAATGAGACTGGTTAAAGAGACAGAATTTCTCAATCCCTTCTTATATGATGTGGATCATATCTTACCCGGAGATCACATATATATTCCCGTTGAATGATCATGCTTGAACTATTGTTAAAGAACGCTAACGTCGGAATGAAAACCTCATCGTCTGTCAGGAGTCTCGGTATTGAAAATGGCTACATACGCTTTGCATCAGAAAAGCCATACCCCAACGTTAAGGCAAAAGAGGAATTTGATCTGAAAGGGTTTTTTGTGTATCCAGGATTCATCGATTCGCATATCCATATCTTTTCTACCGC
>QNAT01000183.1 GCA_003641555.1 Thermotoga sp. | reverse complement strand
TAAATTTTCTTCTATTTTCTCTTCTAATGAATCCGATAGTTTGTATCCATCAGAAAAGATAAACTTTATGCCGTTGAATTCAGGGGGATTATGTGATGCAGAAACCATAATACCAGCTGTTGCTCCTAACAAATTTGTTATCAGAGCCACAGCAGGTGTTGGTATTACTCCACAATTATAGACATCCATCCCCATCGCGGTTATTCCTGCCGTTAGGGCGGCAGCGAGCATATCACAGGATATCCTCGTATCTTTTCCCAGGAAGAATCCTTTTCCCCCATTTTCTTTAAGAGTATATGCGGCAGATTTTCCTATTTCGAATGCCAATTCTGCCGTCAATTCATCGTTTACTTTTCCTCTGATACCATCGGTACCGAAATATCTTTTCATAACTCACCTGAGTTTGAATGTTCCGATTATCTGATCCAGATTCTCTGCCATATTGCTCAGTTGTTCACTCATAGTTGCGAGCTGAGTAGAATTATCCGATTGTTCTTGAAGCGCAATCGTTATTTCCTTTACAGAGTGATTTATCGAATCAAATGTCTCTGCAATATCTGAAACACTTTTCTCTGTATTGTGCATCGATGTTACCTGATCGTGAATGGTCTCTGCCGCTTGTAATATGGTGTTGTTTATATCTCCAAGTTTTTTATTTATTTCGTTGAGACTTTCTTTTGCATGTGTTGAAACATCGCTGATACCTTCTATCTTCATACTTCCCACTTCCATCGTCGATACTATATCCTCCACTTTATCTTTTATATCGTTCAAAACCTTTGCAATCTCATCTGCAGCAGAGGTGGATTCGTCTGCCAGTTTCCTTATCTCTTCTGCTACTACAGCAAAGCCTTTCCCTGCTTCTCCTGCTCTCGCTGCTTCTATCGCTGCATTCAAGGCAAGAAGATTGGTTTGCTCTGCTATGGAGGAGATCATTTCCACATAATTTCCTATAGAGCCCGAAGATTCCTCCAGCTGCTTTACGACAACAGTACTGGTGTTCATCACTTCTTTTGTCTCTGCCATAACGTTTAAGGCATTCATTATCACATCTCTGTTCTCCTCCGATATCTCTATGGCGCTTTTCACATTTTTAAGCATTTCTTCTATCCTTTGCGCCGTTTCATCCATGGTGGATGTAACAGTTTCTATATTGTTTACCACATCATTCGCAGCAGATGCCGATTTAGTTATCTGAGAAGATATATCGTTCATAGATGCACTTACTTCTTCTACAGCAGCTGTTGACTCTTCAACGGATGAGCTGAGGTTAGATGATGCATCAGCAACTCCTTCAGAAGTTTCTGCCATACCTCTGACCATCTTTCTCAATTGAGATAGAGTATCCACGAAGACGTTTTGAAGTATTCCAAATTCATCTTTTCTATCGGTTTTCTCCACCTCAACGGCCAGATTCCCTCTTCCCATATTCAACGCCACAGACTTCAATTTAATCAAGATCCTCATCATACTCGATTTAAGGAGAAAGCCTATTACAACGGCTGCAATGGCTGCTATTATTATCGCTATTATCAAAATCAGTTTTGCGTTTACCACACTTTCATTTATGCTCCCCATTGCATCATTCACAGATGCGTCTGTTTGCTTTCTCATATTGGTTATATATTCGTTGATATGAGATATTCTTTTATTTATATTATTCTTATCCTCTCCCAATTGCTGTATTTGTTCACCCATACCTGACTTTAGCGCATCCATCATCTGTTGTATACCACTTATTTCAGATTTCACCATATCTTTTTGTCCCGTGATTTCAACTAAGGAAAGGATATTATTCTTGAGGGAATTAACAGATTTAATGTACTCGTTGAGTGTCATGAGGAGAAATTGTCGTTTCGCTTCGTTGAACATGCCCACAAAGGTTTCTAAAAGGAGTTCGAGATCTTTTTTCGAAGAGGAGATCCTTTCTACTTCTATATTTAAAGCATCTTCATCAGTTTTTGTAAGCATCTCTCGGGCATAATATTTCATTCTGAGAAACTTGCTGGATATTACATCACCCGTCAGATTCGTGCCTTTGAATAGATTGGATATCAGAAGTTCTAATGTAGATAAGGAGGAATCACTGACTTCATCAGCGAGGTTTCTTAATGCAGCACTTGCTTCTCCTGTTAGAGTTGTAGCACCAGTGGGGATTGTAGCAGATATTCCATCCAACTCCTTAAGAACGTCTTTTATCATATCTTCGTCAGGTTCTTCGAATTGAGCATTTATATCTTCTGATACAATACCTTTGCTTGCTAATGCCTGCATCCTTTGATTGGCACTTTTTAACTTACTGTTGTATTTGACTTCCATTTCCTTAGTGGTGAATATGGTATTGCCCGCGACCTCAACGGAATGATGAAGTTCCTTTAAATCAGACGCGTCTTTCCCGATCTCGGGAATGTTCATTGCCTCTACCTCATTCAAATGGTTTGAAGCTTCTTGACTTATCTTTCCAAAAGAATCCTTTAATCTTTTAATGTCTTCTGCATTTCCGTAAAATGTAGTTTGTATTGCAAGAGTTATTGCAGATTGTTCTGAAAGTGCAAGTTTTTCTATTTCATCTGATAGTAACTTTGCTCTTTTCGATGCTTCCACCGCCTTCTCAGTCCTAACAGATGCCAATCGAATCCCCTCATTTGTTTGCCATAAAACAACCCCAACGATAGCCACGATCATAGCGATCATAAACGTAGATAACACCAATTTAGTTCCTATTTTCATTGTGTACCCCTCCTCACGAATGATACCTTGCTTGCTTTACGCGATCAATTATACTACAAATTGAGAAATACGAAATATGCGAGAATGTAATTGTAAATATTCTTATGAAGCCAAAGCAAATCTATATTTCAAAGTTCGACCCTGGGGTTTTTCATGCCTTTTTTCATGTACGCCCTGATCATATTAGGTGTATTGTAAGCAGAACCTACATTCCCACGGTCATCCACAACTATAACTCCTGCAGAAAGTTTTACCGTATTGTTTATGAAATTTATCCCCGCCCTTGCTGCCATCTGGGCATCCAAACCCATGCGGATAAAATCCACAACGGTTTTAGTCAACAAGGTCCTCATCATACCCTCGCCTATTCCCGTTGAAGACGCTCCTCCATAAGGTGTGGCGTATGTGCCAGCACCTGGTATAGGAGTATCTCCTACCCTACCAGGTAATTTCAGAAATACACCCCCAGTTGAAGTCGCTGCAGATATGTTTCCTCTCTTATCTATAGCAACTGCTCCCACAGTCCCATGAAGAAGTTCAGGATGTTTACGAATGAGTTCCCTTATTTTTGGCCAGGTTGGATATTCACCATTGAGAAGTTTCTCTTTATATTTTTTCCATTCCTGCCTACGTTTCTCAGTTATGGGATCGTAATCCTTAAATCCCATAAGTCTTGCAAATTTCCTTGCTCCCTCGCTTTCAAGGAGTACATGGTCTGTTTCTTCCATCACTCTTCTAGCCAGTGTAACGGGATTACGAACATTATTTACACCCGCAATAGCACCAACGCCAAGAATTGGGCCATACATTATCGCCGCATCCATTTCTACTTTACCATCAAAGGTTAAAACAGAACCCGTTCCAGCATTGAAATTTGGGTTGTCTTCCAGGACATTCACCGCTTTCTCAACAGCATCTAAGGATGATCTTCCTTTTTCAAGCAAATCAAAGCCTTTTATACTTGCTTTCTTTACACCATCTAATACGGCATTTTTTCTGTTTTCCTCGATCTTCCCAGCACCACCATGCACGATTATGGAATACATTACGATACTCCTTTTTCTTTTTTTACAGAGGCAGCGCCGGGATTCGAACCCGGGCATAAGGATTTTGCAGACCCTTGCCTTACCACTTGGCTACGCTGCCGAACCTGTATCTTCTCAATCTGAAAAACAAAAGATTTTCTTGCCTGCACACTCATATTATACTATGGTATCCTATTAGCAGTCAAAGGTAAATAAGTGGATAGGTAAATAAGTAATGGTAGATGGCTGAATGAGCATTCGATCTAACATTCGTAGGTATAAAATATATTTGATGGCTTTTGTAGGGACTGGTCTTCAGACCTGTCAATTTTGCTGTAGGGACAGGTTTTTAAACCTGTCCCTACGGTTATGAGAATGCATGGTGTGAAATGAAATTGTTTGTTCCTACGATTACGGGTATGTATAGTGTGAGATGGAAT
>QNAT01000182.1 GCA_003641555.1 Thermotoga sp. | reverse complement strand
TTATCCTTTATAGAACCTGTCACTTCTATTACTTCCTCGTGTGTAAGAGGTTTGTTGAGTATTCCAGCTGCCATATTCGATATACATGATATCCCCAGGACCTTTATCTTCCTGTAATTCGCAACTATAACCTCTGGAACGGTGGACATGCCCACCATATCTGCCCCAAGATTTCTAAAAGCCTTGATCTCGGCAGGTGTTTCATAGCTTGGACCTGTTGTCCATAAATACGTACCCTCCTGAAGATTCATGCCATTCTTAGCAGAGATTTCTTTAACCCGCTTTCTCCATCTGGCATCATACGCATTCGACATATCCGGGAATCTTTCACCCAGGGTATCATCGTTTCTCCCGCGTAAAGGATTTTTGAAGGCAAAATTTATGTGATCTCTGATCAGAACGAGGTCTCCAGGGGAAAAAGAAAGCGATATCCCACCTGCAGCGTTGGTTAGGATGAGATATTTAACTCCTAATTCCTTCATAACATGTATGGGATAAGTTATATCGGAGATATTATAGCCTTCATAGAAGTGAAGCCTGCCTTTCATAGCTACAACTGCCTTATTAGCCAATTCACCGAAGATCAGTTTTCCCTCGTGTCCAATAGCTGTAGAGAGTTTAAAGTGAGGGATATCCTTATACGCAATACTTACAGTATCTTTTATCTCATCCGTTAAATCTCCCAAGCCACTTCCCAAAACCAGTCCTATAACGGGTACTCTATCCGTATATTTTCTTATGAGAGATACACTCTCTTGCAGCATTTCTGAAAGACTCATATTGGTAATTCCTTTATGATTTCCGGGAACAATTTCATAAGATATTCTTCACAGCTCGAGGCAACTTTTAACACTTCCTCCGCTGTAAGGGGCTTCAGGTCTTCGGGAACAGCTCTATCAGTGATACAGGAAAGTCCAATTACCTTCATACCCATATGATTTGCCACTATAACCTCGGGAACGGTGGACATTCCAACGGCATCTGCCTTCATTGTTTGTGACATCTTCAATTCTGCTGCTGTCTCGAAACTCGGACCAGTGAAGGCTATATATACTCCTTCATAAAGAGGAATATCAAGCCTTCTGGCAACATCTTTTACTTTTCTTCTCAATTCTTTATCATACGCATTCGACATATCGGGAAAGCGTGGTCCCCACTCTTCGAAATTTTCGCCTATTAAGGGATTGGTCCCCATAAAGTTTATGTGATCCGATATTAACATCAATCTTCCGCGTTCGTAATTTGGGTTCAACCCACCCGCCGCGTTCGTCAAAATGAGTATATCTACCCCCAGCTCCTTCATAACCCTTATTGGAAACGTAACAGTTTTCATCGAATAGCCCTCATAATAATGCACTCTACCATTCATAACCATAACGGTCTTTCCTGATACACTTCCAACGATTAATTCTCCTTTGTGTCCAGGAGCAGTTGAAAGAGGAAAATTCGGTATATCTTTATATGCTATCTTCGTAGGGTTGTTAACGAGGGATGATATATCTAAGCCAGACCCGCCTACGATTCCTATCTTCGGCTCCAATTCTATCCTGTTTTTGACATATTCCACAGATTCTTTTACCAGAGCAAACTGTGTTTTTTCCATTCTGATTCCTCCCCTTTTAATTCTTTATCATTATATTCTATCATGACGATGAGAATTCTTATCTCTTTTGTCTTAATACAAGTCAAACGAACCAAAAAACATTAAATCGCCACAAAGACCCAATAAATGTTTGATTGAATGCCCATTCACTCATCTAACATTTATTCTCTTCTTGTATATGATATACTAATTTCGATTATAAAAGAAGATAGATGGTAGCGTATTATGGATGATAAGAAAAGGAAAAAACTCAGTGCGAGAGGTGCATGGATCGGCATATGGGGTAATGCTGCCCTTGCGATGCTTAAAATAATCGTAGGATTAGGGGGAAATAGTATCGCTCTCGTTGCAGATGGGGTTCATTCTTCATCTGATATGCTGACATCAATAATGACTTTGATCATGATCAAAGTATCTTATAAACCTCCAGATGAGGAACATCCGTATGGTCATGCAAGGATCGAAACGATAGGTGCTGAATTGATATCTATGATCCTCTTCATTACAGCCTTAGGATTATTTTATTCTTCTATAAAAAAGTTATTTTCCATTAATAAATCTATCCCCACAAAGATAACCTTCATAATTGCCATCATTTCTGCACTCGTTAAATTATGGATGTATGCTTACAAGAACCATTTGGCTAACGAAATAGATAGTGAGATAATAAAGGCAGATGCACTGGATCACCTGAGTGACTCCTTGACTTCCTTTGCCGTTTCGTTTGGGATCTTATTAGCAATATGGTATAACAACGGGATATTCGATCCCATATTTGCGCTTATGGTCGCAGGTATTATAATTATCCTGGCATTCAAAATTTTCAGGCACACTGCCAATGAACTCATGGATGGCCTGAACGATACGAAGATATACAATAGAATGGCCAGGGTTCTAATGAATTGTGAAGGTGTTTATAATCCCCACAAGATCAGGATAAGAAAGATCGGGGCGATGTACTTCGTGGATCTTCACATCGAAGTAGAGCCAGATATAAGTGTCAAGAGTGGACATGATATCTCCACCAGAGTTGAAAACAGGCTCAGAGAAGTAATTCCCAACATAGCCGATGTCACTATCCATATAGAACCCATGGGTTCCAATCCTGATAATTGAAAGGAAGGGTAAGGGTTGATGCTTTATTATTTCGTGGGCGAAGACGAATGGGAAAAGGAAAGAAAGATGCGGGAGATCGCTAAAATATCTGGTACCACCCAGATCTTCAAGGTGGATAATACCGTTCCGAACCATGCAGAGTGGCTCAAAGGATTTGTTGTGAACGAAAGTCTATTTTCCAACAACGCTGTGGTAGTGATAAAAGCATTCGACGAGTGGGCAAAGAACGAAAGACAGAGTATAGAAAAAGTAATCGGTAGGATGAAGGAGAAAGGTCATTTTATCTTTTCAACGGATGTTCTTCAGAATAGCCTTGCGAGAAAGATACCCAAAGAAAACATCCTCAGATTTGAGATACCAAAACCCTGGGAGGAGAGAGCATGGATCGACTGGATAAAGCAAAAGGCATCTCTTATTGGTTTACATACCTCTGACAGTGTGTGCAGAGCAATTCTGGATAAGGTAGGAACGAATGCAGATTTGCTCGTGTCGGAAATTTACAAACTACTCGTGTACACCTGTCCCGATCATAACGTAGAAGAAAAGGATATCGAGGCAGTGGTCTTCGATTATGCTAACAAATCTACAGAGCAGTTGACAGATAGCATAGGCAGAAGAGCCCTATCCGATGCTGTGAACGCCCTTTATGAATTGAGAAAGGGAGGAGTCAGCCACATCATGGTGATCAGCGTTATTGCAAATTACTTTCATCAACTTCTGAAGGTCAGACTCCTGTTGGAAAGAGATCGTGTTGACCCGAAAAATTGGAACGATGTTGTTAAGGTAGCAAAATTGCTGAATCTTACCAGAGGGCAAGCGGCAAAACTCATTGGTTTCACCTTTTCATCGTCTTCAAATGAGCGGAGAATAAGACCTTGTTTTGCATACACACAAGAGGAAATGAAAGAGGATCTGTTATCCCTATTCGATCTGGATATCGATGTGAAATCCACATCTTTAGAACCGTGGTTTTCGATATTGGAATTTCTTTGTAACAAGGTCCCAAAAAGCGCTCTGCAGAGTGTGATTAAATAATAACCGCTGTACAAAAAATGCAGATATTTAGCCACAGAAACACAGAGAAAACAATAGTTAAAAACTATAGTGTAAAATGATAAAGTTGTCCCATTGAGGTTTTGACTTTTTCTTTGGTTCGTTTGACTTGTATCAAGACAAAAGGAATGAACATAACAGGGTATTGCAAAAAGAGGTATTTGAGAATAGAATGTTAAGGTACGATCGTTTCAAAAAATCGTAGGGACAGGTTTTTAAACCTGTCCGATTCACTGCGTCCCATCGGACAAGACTAAAGTCATGCCCCTACGGTTATGGGAACGTATCGTATAAGATGAAATTGATCCACAAAGACAGTGTATCCTGTTGAGGTTTTGACTTTAAGTCGGCATTACGAAATTTGCGTTAAGGAATTCGAGGAAAAATGCGTTAAGAAAATGATACTGTCTGAGCGAAGCGAGT
>QNAT01000181.1 GCA_003641555.1 Thermotoga sp. | reverse complement strand
TTATCATTGTCCCAACACTCTCACCTAAAATTGCTTTCTTCAAGTTCCCCTTCTTGAACAAATCGAATACCAAAATGGGTATCCTTGCATCTCTGCACATGGCTATAGCAGCCATATCTATAACCTTAACATCCAGCCTCATAGCATCATCATAAGAAAGGTTCTCGAATCGCTGAGCGTTTGGGTACACTTCGGGATCTTTGTCATATACCCCATCTACCTTCGTTGCCTTCATCAGAATTTCAGCATTAAATTCTATTCCCCTTAATGCGGCTGCAGTATCCGTAGAGAAAAAAGGTTCTCCAGTACCACAGGCGAAGATCGCTACTTCTCCTTTGTTCAAACGCTTCCTTACATTTTCAATCGATATACTTTCTACCACAGGGTTAAAAGGAATTGCACTGGATATAAAGGAAATGATCCCATTTTTTTCAAGAGATTCATGAAGATATAGAGAATTTATGAGTGTACCTAACATCCCCATATGATCTGCTATAACCCGATCTATCTCCTTTACATTAGCACCTCGAATTATATTCCCTCCTCCTATTACTATCCCGATCCGAGTTTCAAATTTATTAACTACATTTGCTATTTCACCAACAAGTGTTGAAACTTGTGCTGCCTCTATCCCTATTTTTCCTTTACCGCACATCACTTCACCACTGAGTTTTAACAAAATACGTTTGTACACGGTATTCTTATCCTTTATTTAGTTCATACCTGGTAAATCTTCCCACGACTATATTCTCTCCTACTTTTGCTATTGTTTCATTTATAAGATCCTTTATCTTCTTAGAATCGTCCTTTATATATTTCTGCTCAAGGAGGCAAACTTCTTCATAGAATTTCCTCAACTTACCTTCTATGATCTTTTCCATGATATTAGATGCTTTACCCTCTTTTTTCATTTGTTCCCTGTATATTTCTTTCTCTTCTGCTATCCTTTCAGATGAGACATCTTCGGGGGAAATATATTCCGGTGACATAGCCGCTATCTGCAAAGTGATTTCCTTACCAAGAGTTTTGAACGCTTCCGTTCGTGCCACGAAATCTGTTTCACAGTTCAGTTCAAGAAGGACACCAACTCTCCCATTAAAGTGTACATATGAAAAAATAGAACCATCTTTTACTTCTCGAGAACTCTTCTTACGGGCTATATCTATTCCCTTTTTACGAAGCATTTCCTTCGCCCTTTCCATATCTCCTTTGCTTTCTACAAGGGCAGTTTTGCAATCCATTACACCTGCACCAGTGATATCACGTAATTCTCTTACCATTTTCGATGTTATCTCCACAGTATAAAAACCTCCTCATTCTTTAGTTGGCTAATTCTTATTATACGTTTTGTGAAGAAAAGTGTCAACAAAGGAATTTGCTTTGCAAAAAAGTACTATTCAGAATATTAAATTGTCACGTAGACACAACGAGTGAATAGGTGAATGAGTAGATGAGTAGTGTTAAATTGAATACCAGATTCGCGATGCCAGCTTAAAGTCAAAATCTCAGCGGGACAATTTCATTTTACACTATACATCTGTACCAGGAATCGCTTAATTGGGGTTATAATATTTTGTATTGTAAAATTCATGTTTT
Source organism: Thermotoga sp. (assembly GCA_003641555.1). Taxonomy (GTDB): domain Bacteria; phylum Thermotogota; class Thermotogae; order B3-G13; family B3-G13; genus B3-G13. The sequence goes on along the minus strand of QNAT01000181.1, from coordinate 2,605 downwards.
TAAGGAGGTTATAGTATGAGAAACTTTAATGTAAAGATCGGCTTTGTTCCCACACGAAGAAATGTCTTTAGCGAAGTAGAGGCTCAGAAACAGAAACATCTGATAAGGGAAAAACTCAGTTCCTGGAATGTAGATTTAGTAGATATCGATTGGCTCAATAAAGAAGGCTTGCTCTACGACGAAAAAGATGTGGAAAAGGTAAACAGGTATTTTTTCGAAAAAGAGGTAGATGCTATATTTGCCCCTCACTGTAATTTTGGTACTGAAAGTGCAGTAGCAAAATTGGGGAAACTCATGAACAAACCCTTGTTATTATGGGGCCCTCGTGATGATGCCCCATTGGAAAACGGTATGCGCACTCGTGATACTCAATGTGGTCTCTTTGCAACGAGTAAGATCCTGCGAAGATTTGGAGTCCCATTTACTTATATCACCAACAGCAGAGTGGATGATGAAATATTCGAAAGAGGTTTTAAGAACTTTCTTGGAGTCGCTTCTGTGGTTAAGACCTTCAGGAATCTCAGGATAGGAATGATAAGCACACGGCCAGAGGATTTTTGGTCGGTTATGGCCAATGAAGGAGAACTATTGGAAAAGTTCGACATAGAAATTATACCTATATCACTTACTGAAATCATATCGGATGCCAGAGGTTATGTAGATAAAAACAGTAAAGAATTAAAAGAATTCGTTGAAGATGTTAAAACGAAAAAGATAGATTATACCGCAGTTGGAGAGGAAAACCTGAGAAAGATAGGCGGTTTAAAGGCAGCAATACAACAATGGATGAAAGCAGAAAATCTTACTGCTACTGCAATCCAATGTTGGACAGCACTTCCAAAAGAATATGGTATAGTACCATGCTTTGCAGATGCTATGCTAACTGACGAGAAGATGCCAGTTGTATGTGAAACAGATATCCATGGTGCCGTAACAGCCGCTATCCTTCAGGCAACGAATTTTGCTAAAACTCCTATATTCTTTGCAGACCTCACTATAAGACATCCTGAAAATGATAACGCTGAACTCCTATGGCATTGTGGCCCGTTTCCATATTCACTTAAAGCAGAAGATTCACCAGCTTCTATCGAGAGACATGCCATTATGGAGAAACATTATCCAGGTGTTGCTCATTGGAAAATAAAAGGTGGGGATATTACTGTTGCCAGATTCGATGGAGATAACGGTAAGTATTCCCTGTTGATAGGGCAGGGACGTGGAGTAAAAGGTCCAGAGACGGTAGGAACATATGTATGGTTCGAAGTAAAGAACTGGCCTTTATGGGAAGAGAAACTTATTCGTGGGCCGTATGTACACCACGTTGCAGGTATTCACGGGAAATTTGCACCTGTTCTTTATGAGGCATGTCGATATATACCTGATCTAACTCCGGATCCGGTTGAACCCAGTGAAGAAGAGCTGAAAAAATGGTTGAGAGAATGAAATTCTTTTCACATAGCTTATCTCTTGTTAGAAGTGTAGAACTCCTCATTACGAAGAGCAATTCGATATGATGAAGAAAGCAAGAGATAGGTGTTTTGCAATGGGATTTCGGGTTTTCTTCACTTGATTTCGGGGCTAATATATGTTAATATATCCAGGGTAAGTCAACCGCGGTATTCATTCCCAAAAGTTGCAATCATTATAATCATCCCCGGGGTTAAGATAATAAACCTCGAAATTTTAAGCTGAAAGGAGAGGAAAGAACATGTGGCGTAAATTTTTGATCATGGCAGTGTTAATTGCCACAGTGGGTGTATTTGTAACTGTTCCAATGTTGGCAAGTGGTCTTAGCGGTACTGTTGAGATCAACAGTTGGTGGACAGCTGGTGGTGAGGCTGAAGGCTTGAAGGCTTTGATCGATCTGTTTCAAAGCAAGTATCCCAATGTCAAGGTCATCAATGCTACTGTAGCTGGTGGGGCGGGTACGAATGCAAAAGCCGTTTTCAAAACCCGAATGCTTGGTGGAAATCCTCCAGATACCTTCCAGGTACATGCCGGGCATGAATTGATCGATACCTGGGTTATACCAGGATATATGCAACCGCTGACAAGTATTTATAAGTCCGAAGGTTGGCTTAAAGCTATGCCCAAGGGTATTCTTGACATAGTTTCTTACCATGGAGACTATTGGTCTGTTCCAGTAAATATCCATCGTGCCAACGTATTATGGTATAACAAAAGTGTGTTCAAAAAGTACAAGATCGATCCTCCCAGGACGTTCAACCAATTTTTCGAAGTATGCAAAAAGCTGAGTTCAGAAGGTATTGTGCCTTTCGTTATGGGGACAAAAGGTGGCTGGGAAGCAGGACACGTATTCGAAACAATCCTGGTTGGAAAACTCGGTGCACATGATTACAGAGGCCTATGGACAGGAACGACAAAGTGGTCAGATCCAAGGGTTACTGATGCATTAGAGACATTTAAGGCAGTGATTCCTTACATTAATACAGATCATTCAGCTCTTACCTGGGATGAAGCGGGGCAATACCTGATTAGAGGTAAGGGTGCCATGATGATCATGGGAGATTGGACAAATGGCTGGTTTATGTCAGTAAAGTTCAAAGATTACGGTTGGGCACCTAGCCCGGATACTGAGGGTATT